>NZ_JBEOSD010000013.1:0-84738 GCF_040302735.1 Streptomyces sp. NPDC097619
ACGCCCGGTTACATTTCGAACCCGGAAGCTAAGCCTTTCAGCGCCGATGGTACTGCAGGGGGGACCCTGTGGGAGAGTAGGACGCCGCCGAACAATCATTGTGGGGGAGCCCCGCACCTTATGGTGCGGGGCTTTTCTGCGTTTACGGGTCTTTTCGGTGGCCGTGCCGTGAGGGGCCGCATTCTCCCGCGGCCCCTCACGGGCCGCCGGAGAAGCGGGGAAGACGGCTCAGAGACGGCCGGCGGCCTTCAGGGCCAGATAGGCGTCGGCGAGGGCCGGGGCCAGTTCCTCCGGGACCGCGTCCACGACCGTCACCCCGTGACGGGCCAACTGCTCGGCCGTCCGCAGGCGTTGCTGTCGGGCCTGGACGCCCGCGGCCGCCTCGTACACCGCGTCCACCGAACCCCGGGCGGCCGCCATCTCCGCGATGCGGGGATCCGCCACCGAGGCCACCAGGACCGAATGCCGGGCCGTGAGCTGCGGGAGCACCGGCAGCAGGGCCTCCTCCACGGGAGCCGACTCCAGGCTCGTCAGCAGGACCACCAGGGAACGGCGCGGAGCACTGCTCAGCACCGTGGACACCATCGACCGGGTGTCCGTCTCCACCAGCTCCGGCTCCAGCGGGGCCATGGCCTCGACCAGAGCGGGCAGTAGGTCCCGTGCGGACCGGCCCTGGACGCGGGCCCGGACCTTGCGGTCGAAGGCCAGCAGGTCCACGCGGTCGCCGGCGCGGGAGGCGAGGGCGGCCAACAGCAGGGCCGCGTCCATCGCCGAGTCCAGGCGGGGGGCGTCACCGACCCGGCCCGCGGCCGTCCGGCCGGTATCCAGGCAGATGAGGACGTGGCGGTCCCGCTCGGGCCGCCACGTGCGGACGGCCACCCGGTGCTGCCGGGCCGTGGCCCGCCAGTCGATGGAACGGGTGTCGTCCCCGGGCACGTAGTCCCGCAGGCTGTCGAACTCGGTGCCCTCACCGCGCGTCAGGACGCTGGTGCGGCCGTCCAGTTCACGGAGGCGGGCCAGCTTCGACGGCAGGTGGCGGCGGCTCGTGAAGGCGGGCAGGACCCGGACCCGCCACGGCACCTCGTGGTGTCCCTGCCGGGCCAGCAGACCCAGCGGGCCGTACGAGCGGATCGTCACCCGGTCCGCCTCGCGGTCACCGCGCCGGACCGGTCGCAGCCGGGTCGTCAGGCGGCGGCGCTCGCCCGCCGGGACCGTCACCCGGTGCCGGGAGGCCGAGGGCTCCGTGCCGGGCGGCCAACTCGACGGCGGCCAGGCGTCCCGGATGCGGGCCCGCAGGGTCCGGCCGCTCGGGTTCGTGACCGTCAGGTGCACCTCGGCCTCCTCGCCCAGCCGCACCGAGGACGCGCCCGAGCGCTCCAGCCGCAGCGACCGGACGGGCGCCGCCAAGGCGTAGTCGCAGGCGCAGGCCAGGGCCAGCGGGCCGTTCACGGCGAGGACGCCCGCCCAGCTCGGCTCCAGGAGACCGATCGGGAGGGCGCCGAGGGCCGCCAGCAGGGCGGCGCGTCCGGTGAGGGCCATCAGCGGGGCACGGGGACGTGGGTCAGGATCGCCTGGATCACCGCGTCGGCGGTGACCCCCTCCATCTCGGCCTCGGGGCGGAGCTGGACGCGGTGCCGCAGGGTGGGCAGGGCCAGGGCCTTCACGTCGTCGGGGATGACGTAGTCGCGGCCGGTCAGCCAGGCCCAGGCGCGGGCCGTCGACAGCAGGGCCGTAGCGCCGCGCGGGGACACGCCCAGGGTGAGGGAGGGCGATTCGCGGGTGGCGCGGCAGACGTCCACCACGTACCCGGTGATCTCGGGGGAGACCGTGGTGCGGGCCACGGCGCGGCGGGCCGCTTCGAGCTCGGCGGGTCCGGCGGCGGGGCGCAGCCCGGCGGCCTTCAGGTCGCGGGGGTCGAAGCCGGCGGCGTGCCGGGTGAGGACGTCGATCTCCGCCTCGCGGGAGGGGAGGGGGACGTTCAGCTTGAGCAGGAAGCGGTCCAGCTGGGCCTCGGGGAGGGGGTAGGTGCCCTCGTACTCGACGGGGTTCTGGGTGGCGGCGACGAGGAAGGGTTCCGGCAGGTGGCGGGGGGTGCCGTCGACGGTGACCTGGCGTTCCTCCATGGCCTCCAGGAGGGAGGACTGGGTCTTGGGAGGGGTGCGGTTGATCTCGTCGGCGAGGAGCAGGTTCGTGAAGACCGGGCCCTCCTGGAAGGAGAACTCGGCGCTGCGGGAGTCGAAGACGAGGGAGCCGGTGACGTCGCTGGGCATCAGGTCAGGGGTGAACTGCACCCGCTTGGTGTCCAGGGACAGGGCGGCCGCGAGGGAGCGGACCAGGAGGGTCTTGGCGACGCCGGGGGTGCCTTCGAGGAGGACGTGGCCGCGGCAGAGCAGGGCGACGACGAGGCCCGTCACGGCCGGGTCCTGGCCCACGACGGCCTTCCCGATCTCGGTGCGCAGGGCCTCCAGGGAGGCGCGGGCGGCTTCGGGGGAGACCTGCGGTCCGCCGGGGGTGGCGTCGGCGGGTTCGGCGGGCTGGGCCGTCATGAGGTGCGGACCTCTCTTTCGAGGGCGTCGAGTCGTTCGGTGAGCGCGAGCAGGGCCGCGTCGTCGGTGGGCGGCGGGCCGAAGAGGAGGGCCGCCGGGTCGTCGGTGGCGCCGCCGGTGGCGGTCGCGGTGCGGCGGGCCGAGACGGCGGGCAGCAGGACCGCCGGGTCGTGGGCGCGGGCGGCGGGTACGCCGAGGACGGTGGCGAGCCGGCCGCGGGTCGCGGTGCGGAGCACGGTCGCGGCGCGGTCGCGGGCGTCGGCCGCGCGGTAGAGGCGGGCGCGGCCCTCGGCGGCCTCGGCGGCCGGGACCACGACGGGCAGCGGCTCGGTGACCAGGGGGCCCAGGCGGCGGGCCCGCCAGAGGGCGGCGAGCACCGCGGCCACGGCCAGTTGGAGGAGGGCCCAGTTCCAGCCGTCGGGGACGAGGTCCGTGAAGGACTTCCGGGCGACCTGGTCGGGGTCGGTGAGGGCCGGGTCGTCGAGGGAGGGCAGGTACCAGACCAGGTCCGGTCGGGAGCCGAGGAGTTGGAGGGCGAGGGAGGCGTTGCCCTGCTCGGCGAGGTTCTCGTTGAGGAGGGGGGCGGGGGAGCCGAGGAGGACGGTCTCCCCGGCGGTACGGGAGGGGCCGGGGAGCAGCAGGAGGGTCGCGGAGCCGTCGGCGGGGTAGCAGGGGACCGCGCCGGGGCGGGCGTCGGTGTAGCGGGGGCCGTCCCCGGTGGCCGCGCTGCCGGCGCGTCGGGCCGCCGGCAGGGGGCAGTCCGGTGCGAGGACGGTGTCGCCGGCGGGCGGGTGGCCGGTGGTGCCGGGGGCCAGGGCGGCGAGGGAGGCGACGGGGGCGAGGAGGACGGTGCGTCCGCCGGACAGGTCCATGGCCGCCTTGAGGCGGGTCTGCTGGGCGGGGCCGAGGAGGTCGGGGACGGTGACCAGGAGGGTGGTGCCGGGGCCTGCGGCGGCGGCCGCTTCGGCGGTGGTGGTGACCACGCGGGTGCGGACGCCTGCGCGGGCCAGAAGTTCGGCGACGGCGCGGCTGCCCTGCGGGTCGGCGGAGCGGGGGTCGAGGGTGCCGTGGCGGGTTCCGGTGCGGAACAGGGCGAGGAGGAGTCCGGCGAGGACGAGGACGACGGCCGCGAGGACCAGGCCGCGGTGGTCGCGCCACAGGTCGGCGGGGCGGCGGGTGCGGTCGGTGGGGGCGGGGTCCGTGGCCGGAGGGTGCGGGGCCGGGGCGGTACGGGTCACGGGGCTCCTCCCGGGGCGGGGTGGACACGGGTGCGGCCGGGGGCCGTGTGCCGTCGGTGGGGGTGCGGGGCGGGGTCCGTGGCCGGGGGCGCGGCGGAGGTGCGGGTCATGACGGGGGGAGGAGCGGGGTCGTGACGGCGAGGGCCTGGTCGAGGTCGCGGATGCGCTCGTACGCGGCCCGGGTGGCGGGGCGGGAGCCGTAGGTGACCTCGTCGAAGGTGCGGGCGGCCGCGTGGAGCCCGGCAGTGTGGGCGGGCAGGGTACGGGCGGCCTCCGCGGCGGCCTCGTCGGCGGTGCGGCCGGGGCGGGGGTCGAGGAGGGTCCGTTCCTCCAGGGCGCGGACCAGGGCGCGCATCCGTTCCCGGATGGCTCCGTCCCAGCGGCCCGCCGCGGCGTGCGCCTCGGCGGCGGCCCGGTGCTCGGCCGCGCTGCGGGGGCCCGTCTCGAAGAGGCCGGGTGTGCCGGTGGGGAGGTGGCGGGGGGTGCCGAGGCGCCACCAGAGGGCGGCCGTGAGGAGGACCGCGACGAGGACCACGGCGATGAGTCCGGCGGTGCCGCCGGGGGTGGCGCCCGCGGCGGCGTCCAGGGCGTCGGCGACCCAGTCCCAGAAGGCGCGCAGGGCGCGTTCGAAGAGGCCCGGGTCGTTCTCGTGGTAGATCGGCCGGAGCAGTTCGGTCTCGGCCGCTTCCCGGGCGGGGACCCGCGGTGTGGTCACCGGCGGGACCTCGGCCCCGGTGGGACCGGCCGCGAGCGGTACGCGGCCGGTCCGTCCCCCCGTGACGTGCACCGTGTCAGCTCCCCGTGGTGCCGGGGTGTGGACCGGGGCCGCCGTAGTTCTCCAGGCCGGCGGCGCGGGCCAGTTCGAGGTCGAGGGCCTCGCGGCGGATCCGCTGGTCGATGTAGAGCAGGACGGTGACGCCCGCGGTGATCGGCAGCGTGACGGTGAAGGCGATCACGGAGCCGATGCCGGCGATGATCAGGAAGGCCCAGCCGAGCTCGCCGGTGCCGTTGACGAAGCCGCTGATGCCGTCGCCGGAGACGACCATGCCGATCAGGGAGAAGGGCAGCACGATGATGCCCTGGACGATACTGATCATGATCTGGGCCAGTACGGAGATGCCGAAGATCCGCCACCAGGAGCCGTTGACGAGCTTCGCGGAGCGGCCCAGGGCCTTGCCGATGCCCTGCTTCTCCAGCATCAGGGCGGGGGAGGCCAGTGCGAAGCGGATCCACAGCCAGGTCGCGACGCCGACGCCGATGGCGCCGCCGAGGAAGGCCAGGCCCAGGCTCTGGGTGAGGAGGCCGGGCAGGAGGCCGACGCCGATGACGGCGACCACCATCAGGGCGAGCAGCAGGGTCATCCCGAAGAGGGGGAGAAGTCGGGGGCGGGCCTCGCGCCAGACGGTGCCGATGTCGGAGGGCTTGCCGAGCACGGCGCGGCTGAAGACCATCGTGAGCATGGCCGTGGCGACGACGGTGCCGAGCAGGGTGACGGCGGCGGCCAGGCCGCTGCTGGCCAGGCTCGCCTGCATCTGGTCGAGGGCCGCGTCCACGTCGCCGGGTTCGGCGGCGGGGGCGGTGCCGTCCAGGGCGAACCCCTGGATCAGGGTGATGACGAGCTGGGCGACGATGCCGAGGGCGAGGGAGATGCCCAGGACGGTCCGCCAGTAGCGGCGCATGGTGGTGACCGCGCCGTCGAGGATCTCGCCGACCGCGAGCGGCCGCAGCGGGATGATGCCGGGCTTGGCGGCGGGCGGGGCGCCCCAGCCGCCGGCCTGCGGGCCGTTGGGGTACGGGGTGCCCCAGCCCTGCTGCGGGGTGCCGGAGCGGGCCCAGCCGCGGCCGGCGTCGGGCGCGGGGGGCTGAGGTGCGGGGCCCTGGGCGGGGCCGGGGGTGCCCGTACCGTCGGGGGCGGGGGCGGACCACTGGCCCGGCGGGGGCTGCTCCTTGGACCAGCGGGGGCCGGGTGCGGCGGAAGCGTCCTCCGGGGCCGGAGTGCCGTCCTGACCGGCGGCGGGCGCCGCGGGCTCGGGGCGGTCGCCTTCGGACGGGGAGGATCCGGGCGAAGCCCAGCCCGGAGAGTCGTTCATCATCGCTCCTTCGTGGCGCCCGGTTCGGGGGCGAGGCGCTGGTCGGCTGCCATCGTGCCATGCGGGGTCCGGGGGCGGACCGGCCCGTGTCCCCCTTCGTCACCCTCTTCCCCCGCGCACCTTCTCTTGATCCCCGGCAGCGGGCAGACTGGAGGACCGGAAATCACCCCGGGCGACCGTGCGGGAACGGGCGGTCGCGGGGCTGTGTGCCAGCTCACCGCCAGGTAACGATTAGCTAATGGGATGATGTCAACCATGAAGGGACGCGTCCTTGTCGTCGACGACGACACCGCGCTGGCCGAGATGCTCGGCATCGTGCTGCGTGGAGAAGGTTTCGAGCCGTCGTTCGTCGCCGACGGCGACCGGGCATTGGCGGCATTTCGCGAGGCCAAACCGGATCTGGTGTTGCTCGACCTCATGCTGCCCGGACGGGACGGCATAGAGGTCTGCCGGCTGATCCGGGCCGAGTCCGGGGTGCCGATCGTGATGCTCACGGCGAAGAGCGACACGGTGGACGTGGTCGTGGGCCTGGAGTCCGGGGCCGACGACTACATCGTGAAGCCGTTCAAGCCGAAGGAGCTGGTCGCGCGGATCCGGGCCCGGCTGCGGCGCTCCGAGGAGCCCGCGCCGGAGCAGCTGACCATCGGTGACCTGGTCATCGACGTGGCCGGGCACTCGGTGAAGCGGGACGGGGCGGCGATCGCGCTGACCCCGCTGGAGTTCGACCTGCTGGTCGCGCTCGCCCGCAAGCCCTGGCAGGTGTTCACCCGCGAGGTGCTCCTGGAGCAGGTGTGGGGCTACCGGCACGCGGCGGACACCCGCCTGGTCAACGTGCACGTCCAGCGGCTGCGCTCCAAGGTCGAGAAGGACCCGGAGCGCCCGGAGATCGTGGTGACCGTCCGTGGCGTCGGCTACAAGGCCGGACCGAGCTGACATGTCCTCCGGCAGGCCCCCGCGGGGCGGCCGGTTGCTCCGCGAAGGCGCACCCGGCGGCTCCGTCCTGCGGCTCTTCGTGCGCTGGGCGCGCAGGCCGCTGCTCCCGGCGGTCCGCTTGTGGCGCCGCAACCTCCAGCTGCGGGTGGTGGCGGGCACCCTCCTGATGTCCCTCGGCGTGGTGCTCCTCCTGGGCTTCGTGGTCATCGCGCAGGTGAGCAAGGGCCTCCTCGACGCCAAGGAGGAGGCCGCGCGGAGCCAGGCGGGCGGCGGATTCGCGGTCGCACAGGAGAAGGCCAGCAACGCGCCCGTGGACACGCCCCCCGAGGGCGGCGCGACCGACGGGCGCAGTGGCCGGAACGCCACCGCGTGGATGAACGACCTCGTGGAGGCGCTGTCCAGCGGTGGGCAGAGCGCCTTCGACGTGGTGGCGCTGGGCGCGGGCAGCGGGGACACCGGTTCCGGGGTGCGCGGTGCGCGCGCCTCGGGCGGGGTGGACCCGACCGCGAGCATCCCGGTGTCGCTGCGGGCCGAGGTGGACAAGGGGGCCGGGGCCTACCTGACCTTCTCGAAGATCCGGTACAGCGAGGGCGAGGGGAAGTCCCCCGAGCCGTCGCTGGTGATCGGCAAACGGCTGACGGACGTCAACGGCGACCCGTACCACCTCTACTACCTCTTCCCGCTGACGCAGGAGGAGGAGTCGCTGAACCTGGTGCGCGGCACCGTGGCGACGGCCGGGCTGTTCGTGGTGGTGCTGCTGGGCGCGATCGCGTGGTTCGTGGTGCGGCAGGTCGTGTCCCCGGTGCGGATGGCCGCGGGGATCGCCGAGCGGCTCTCGGCGGGCCGGCTCCAGGAGCGGATGAAGGTCACCGGGGAGGACGACATCGCCCGGTTGGGCGAGGCGTTCAACAAGATGGCCCAGAACCTCCAGCTGAAGATCCAGCAGCTGGAGGACCTGTCGCGGATGCAGCGGCGGTTCGTCTCCGACGTCTCGCACGAGCTGCGGACGCCGCTGACGACGGTGCGGATGGCCGCGGACGTCATCCACGACGCCCGGGTCGACTTCGACCCGGTGACGGCACGGTCGGCGGAGCTGCTGGCCGGGCAGCTGGACCGGTTCGAGTCGCTGCTCGCGGACCTGCTGGAGATCAGCCGGTTCGACGCGGGCGCGGCGGCCCTGGAGGCCGAGCCGATCGACCTGCGGAACGTCGTGCGCCGGGTCATCGACGGGGCCGAGCCGCTCGCCGAGCGCAAGGGCACCCGGATCCGGGTGCTGGGCGACGCGCAGCCGGTGGTGGCCGAGGCGGACGCCCGCCGCGTGGAGCGGGTGCTGCGGAACCTGGTCGTCAACGCCGTGGAACACGGCGAGGGCCGGGACGTGGTGGTCCGGCTGGCCTCGGCCGGCGGGGCGGTGGCCGTCGCGGTGCGCGACTACGGCGTGGGGCTGAAGCCCGGCGAGGCCACCCGGGTGTTCAACCGCTTCTGGCGGGCGGACCCGGCGCGGGCGCGGACAACCGGTGGTACCGGACTGGGCCTGTCCATCGCCGTGGAGGACGCCCGGCTGCACGGCGGCTGGCTCCAGGCGTGGGGCGAGCCGGGTGGCGGTTCGCAGTTCCGGCTGACGCTGCCGCGGACCGCCGACGAGCCGTTGCGCGGGTCCCCGATCCCGCTGGAGCCGGAGGACTCGCGGGCCGCGCGGGCCCGGACGGAGAGCGCCGCGACGGCCGGGGCGCGCACGGTGCCCGGTCCGCAGCAGCCCGAGCGCGCCGGGGCGGGCCTGGACCCGATACCGCCGCGGCCCACCGGGGCCGTCGCCGTGCCCGCCGACCCGACGGCCCTGCCGGGCAGCGGGGCGCGGGTGGTGCCGCGCACCGCCGCCGAGCCGGAGGGCGCGGAGGGCCGCGGTGCGGCGCGCGGGGCGGTGCCCGAGGAGGCGGCGGCCCGGGCGGCCGGGCCCGGGGGCGGCCGCGCGGAGCGCGCGGACGGAACGGACGGGAAGGACCGGGCGGGTGGACGCTGAGCAGTCGGGGCGTACGGAGCCGGTGCCGGGCGGCACGGGCGGTCCGGACGGGCTCCCGACACCGGACCGGGCCGCGCGGCGGGCCCGCGGACGCGGGCGCGGCCGGGTGCTGCGGGCCGCGGCGGTGCTCGGCTGCGGCGGGCTGCTCCTGGCCGGCTGCGGCTCCATGCCGGACAGCGGGGACATCCAGCCCGTGGACGCCTCCCGGGGCCTGGACTCGCAGGTGCGGGTGTACGCGGTGCCGCCGCCGGACGACGCCACCGTCCCCGAGATCGTCGACGGCTTCCTGGAGGCCATGACGAGCGACGACCCGCAGTTGGCCACGGCCCGCCAGTACCTGACCAAGGAGGCGGCGGAGAAGTGGAAGCCCGAGGCGGGCACCACGGTGCTGACCTCCGGGGCGAACATCACCCTGGCGACCCCGCCCCGGGACCCCGAGAAGGAGCCCCTGGGGGCGCGGGTCCGGCTCACGGGCAAGAAGCTCGCCTCGGTGGACTCCCGCAGCGCCTACCAGCCGGAGACGGGCAGCGGCCGCTACGAGGCCGACCTCCAGCTGGTGAAGAAGGACGGGCAGTGGCGGATCGCCGTGCTGCCGGACGGGCTCGTGCTCGGCAAGTCCGACTTCCAGCGCATCTTCAAGCCGGTGAACAAGTACTACTTCGCCTCGGGGATGCTCGTCCCCGACCCGGTGTACGTGCGCCAGCGGCAGGACCCGGTGTCCCGGATGGACCCGATGACGCAGACCGTGCGGTCCCTGCTGGCCGGGCCCTCGGCCTGGCTGGACCCGGTGGTCACCACCAGCTTCCCGACCGGCACCGCCCTGCGCGAGGGCACTCGGACGCTGACCTACGACGACCAGAACACCCTGCGGGTGCCGCTGAACCGCAAGGCGTCGAACGTGACCTCCCGGCAGTGCCAGAAGATGGGCACCCAGCTGCTGTTCACCGCCCGTGACCTGACCTCCTCGCGGGTCGCGCGGGTGGAGCTGCTCGACGAGGACGGCAAGCGGCCGCTGTGCGCGGTCGACGAGACCTCGGCGAACACGGGGCGGCTGTCCGGGACCCTCCAGCACCAGTACTACGTGGACACCCAACAGCGCCTGGTGCGGATGCAGCTCGGCACCGACGGCGAGGAGATCCCGCGGCCGGCGGAGCAGGTCAACGGCCCGCTGGTGAACTCCGGCCTCAAGGTGGGCCGGGCGGCCGTGGCGCACGACGAGCGGCGGGCCGCGGTCGTCACCGAGAACGGGCACAGCATGTACGTGCTCTCCCTGACCACGGGCGGCCCGCTGGGCAACCCGGTGCTGGAGAGCGCCGCGAACCGGCTGTCGGCGCCCAGCTGGGACGCCCTGGGCGACCTGTGGGTGGCCGACCGGGACCCGGCGAAGCCCGCCCTGTGGCTGCTGCCCGGCGGTACGGGCACCCCGCAGCGGGTGGAGGTGGCCGGGCTGGGCCTGCGCCGGGTGGAGGGCCTGCGGGTGGCCTCGGACGGCGTCCGGATCGCCCTGCTGCTCGCCGACGGCGACCGGCAGACCCTGTACATCGGGCGGATAGAGCGGCCCGAGGGCAGGGGCGACGGCGGCGCCGTGGTGGTGCGCGAACTGCGCCCAGCCGCACCGCAGATGGAACAGGTCACCGCGGTGTCCTGGGCGCCGCGCGGGCGGCTGCTCGTGGTGGGCCGGGAGGCGGGCGGCCTGGTGCAGGCCCGCTACATGCTGGCCGACGGCTCCCCCGTGGTCTCCGGCAGCCTGTCCGGCGCCACCGGGCTGAGCGCGATCGCGGCCTCCGAGGACGAGCGGCTGCCGGTGGTGGGCTACTCGGAGGAGGACGGAGTGGTCTGGCTGCCGCCGGGCGCCCAGTGGCGGACGGTCGAGGTGCCGGGGAAGGCCCCGGTGTACCCGGGCTGACCCCGCCGGGACCGGTACGGGTCCCGCCGGGCGCGTCCCCGCCGTGAGCCGGGCGGCCCCCGGCGGCTCCGAGCGGTGTGCGGCCGGGCGGGCCTGGCGTGACGGGTGTGCGGTGCGCTCCGGCGCGCGACCGTGCGCCCCCGAGGAGCGGGGCCGGTGGCCGGCGGTCGCCGAGCGATCGGATCCGGCCGAATTCAGCGGGTTCCGGAGTCGTCCCCGGGCGGTCGCGCACGGCCCCGGGTGGCCGGTCCGGGAGCTTGTCCACAGGGGTCGCGGAGTCGGCCCCCGGCGGGCACAGTGACGGCATGCGGGGGTGGTGGCAGGAGCTCGCCGGGCTGGTCCTGCCCGTGGACTGCGCCGGGTGCGGGCATCCTCGGACGCCGCTGTGCGCGGACTGCGCCCGGGCCCTCCACGGGCACGGCGGCGGGGCCCGGCGGGTCCGGCCGAGGCCCGCGCCGCCGGGGCTGCCCCCGGTGTACGCGGCGGCCCGCTACGAGGGCGCCGTACGGCAGCTGCTGCTCGCCCACAAGGAGCGCGGGGCGCTGGGCCTCGCGGAGGGCCTGGGGCGGGCCCTGGCCCTGGCCGTGACGGCCTCCGTGACCGCTGTGACGGCCGCCGCGGGGCCCGTGGGGCCGCTGGTGCTCGTCCCCGTCCCCTCGGCCCGCCGGGCGGTCCGGGCCCGGGGCCACGATCCGGTGCGGCGGACGGCCGTGGCCGCGGCGGCCCGGCTGCGCGCGGCGGGGCTGTCGGCGCGGGTGGCGCCGGTGCTCCGGCAGCGGCGCCCGGTGGCGGACCAGGCGGGGCTGGGGGCCCGTGAGAGGCGCGCGAACCTCGCGGGGGCCCTGGAGGTGCGGCCGGGGTGCGCGGGGCTGCTGGAGGCGGGCCGGGTGGTGCTGGTGGACGATCTGGTGACCACCGGGGCCACGCTGGCGGAGGCGGCCCGGGCGCTGGCCGCGGGGGCTCCGTCCGGGGGATTCCCGGATCTCCGCGCCGCAGTGGTGGCGGCCCGTCCGGAACCTTTCGAAAAGAATTGGAACTGAACGGATTCGAGCGCCGTTGCAGGTGGTAGGAGGGAAAACACGCCTGATCGGAGGTACGTTCCGGTAGCGGGTGCCGACAACCGTCCCAGCGAGATATGTTCGGTTGTAAGGAAATGGCGAGCCTGGCGCCACGCGTCGGAACGCGGCTTCGGTATCTCCGTGCCTCACGGAGAAGGTGTTCTCTCGACTCTCCGAAGTCGGTGGGGTGGCGATCTCGCCGATGGGGGAGGAGGAGGTGAACGTCGCCAAGTCCGAGGCTCCGGTGCCCACCGGAGTCTGGTGCAAGAGGGAGACGCTTCGCCGACGCGGCGGAGCGATCCGGGAACGGAGTTCTGCGTGGACATCGTCGTCAAGGGCCGCAAGACCGAGGTGCCCGACCGGTTCCGCAAGCACGTGGCCGAGAAGCTGAACCTGGAGAAGATCCAGAAGCTCGACGCCAAGGTGATCAGTCTGGACGTCGAGGTTTCCAAGGAACACAACCCGCGTCAGGCAGACCGTTCCGACCGGGTGGAGATCACCCTTCGTTCGCGCGGTCCCGTGATCCGGGCCGAGGCTTCCGCGGCGGACGCGTACGCGGCGCTCGACCTGGCACAGGACAAGCTGGAGGCCCGGCTGCGCAAGCAGCACGACAAGCGCGGCACCCGCCGCGGAGCGGGCCGCCTTTCGGCCGCCGAGGTCGCCGACGCCGTACCGGACGCGGCGGTCCTCAACGGAAATGGTGAACTCGCTTCGGAAGAGGCCGGAGAGAAGATCCCGACCACGCGGATCGGCTCGCTGGAGATCCAGGGCGAAGGCCCGCTGATCGTCCGCGAGAAGACCCACTCGGCCGCCCCGATGACGCTCGACCAGGCGCTCTACGAAATGGAACTGGTCGGGCACGATTTCTATCTGTTCGTCGACGCCGACACCAAGCAGCCCAGCGTGGTGTATCGCCGCCACGCGTACGACTACGGCGTGATCCACCTGGACGCCGACAGCGCCTCCACCTCGGAAGAGGCCCGCGGCGCGGGCGGCGCGCTGGGCGGCTGACCGCCCCGGGCCCACCGCTCGACGGGCGGTGACCGACCCACCCCTACGGTGCCTCCGGGAGCGCCCCGCGCGTGCCCGGAGGCATCTGTATGCAGCCACACGGCGCACCGCGCTGTCGCCCGGGCATGGAATCATGTCGGGCAGCCAACCGGCCTGTGCGGGGATCCGGTTGATGAGCACGAGCACGTGAACTTCGGGGCCGCGGCCCGCAGGGGGAGGAACGATGGCGGACAGCTTCGGTCCGGTGCGCGACACCGACCGGCCCGCCCCGGGCGGGGAGCCGATCCGGGTGCTCGTCGTGGACGACCACGCCCTCTTCCGCCGCGGGCTGGAGATCGTCCTCGCGCAGGAGGAGGACATCCAGGTCGTCGGGGAGGCCGGGGACGGCGCCGAAGCCGTGGACAAGGCCGCCGACCTGCTGCCCGACATCGTGCTGATGGACGTGCGGATGCCCCGGCGCGGCGGCATCGAAGCCTGCACCTCCATCAAGGAGGTGGCCCCCTCCGCCAAGATCATCATGTTGACGATCAGCGACGAGGAAGCCGACCTCTACGACGCCATCAAGGCCGGGGCCACCGGATACCTCCTCAAGGAGATCTCCACCGACGAGGTGGCCACCGCGATCCGGGCCGTGGCCGACGGCCAGTCCCAGATCAGCCCCTCCATGGCCTCCAAGCTGCTCACCGAGTTCAAGTCGATGATCCAGCGCACCGACGAACGGCGCCTGGTGCCCGCCCCCCGGCTCACCGACCGCGAGCTGGAGGTCCTCAAGCTCGTGGCCACCGGCAAGAACAACCGGGACATCGCCAAACAGCTCTTCATCTCCGAGAACACCGTGAAGAACCACGTCCGCAACATCCTGGAGAAGCTCCAACTGCACTCCCGGATGGAGGCCGTGGTCTACGCGATGCGCGAGAAGATCCTCGAAATCCGCTGAGCTCCGTCCCGCGGCGGTCGGGGCGGGACGGAGTCGCGCGGTCAGAAGAGCGCGGCCACCTCGGCGGTGACGGCCTCGGCCTCGGCGGGCGTGGTCGCCCGCTCCACCCGCACCTCGGTGCAGCCCACCCACGCGGCCGCCTCGTGCAGGGCCCGGGCCACGTCCGGGGCCGCCTTCGGGGAGACCAGCGACAGCTGCCGGGCCACCAGGGTCCGGCCCTCCCGCGCCGGGTCCACCCGGCCCACCAGCTCCCCGCCGGCCAGCACCGGCATCGTGAAGTACCCGTGCACCCGCTGGGCCTTGGGCACGTACGCCTCCAGCCGGTGGGTGAAGCCGAAGATCCGCTCCGTCCGGGCCCGGTCCCAGATCAGCGAGTCGAAGGGGGACAGCAGGGTGGTGCGGTGCCGTCCGCGCGGGGCCTCCGCCAGGGCCGCCGGATCCGCCCAGGCGGCCTTGGCCCAGCCCTCCACCTCCACCGGGACCAGTCCCGAGGACTCGATCACGGCGTCCACCTCGGTGCCCTTGAGCCGGTGGTAGTCGGCCAGGTCGGCCCGGGTGCCCACGCCCAGCGAGCGGCCCGCCAGGCCCACCAGGCGGCGCAGGCACTCCTCGTCCGTCAGGTCGTCGTGGAACAGCTCGGCCGGAACGGCCCGTTCCGCGAGGTCGTAGACCCGCTTCCAGCCGCGCCGTTCGGTGCAGACCACCTCGCCCACGTCCAGCAGCCACTCCACGGCGATCTTGGTCTCGGACCAGTCGTACCACTCGCCGCCGTTCTTGGCGCCGCCCAGCTCCGAGGCGGTCAGCGGGCCCTCCGCGGCCAGCCGCTCCAGCACCGTCTTGGTGGAGCGGTCCTTGTCCTCCAGCAGGTGCCAGCGGTGGCCCCGGGCCCGGCGCACCCGGCGCCGGAAGGCGAACTGCGGCCACTCCTCGATCGGCAGGATGCAGGCGGCGTGCGACCAGTACTCGAAGGCGTGCTGCTCCGTCCAGTACGCCCTCTCCACCGTCTCCCGGCCCACCGCGCCCAGCCGGGCGTAGGCGATCAGCTCGTGGGAGCGGGCCAGCACCGAGATGGTGTCGAGCTGGACGGCGCCCAGGTGCCGGAGCAGTCCCCGGACCCCCGCCTTGCGGTCCGGGGCCCCCAGGAACCCTTGGGCGCGCAGGGCGATCCTGCGGGCCTCGGCTGCGGACAGGGACACGACGGGCTGCGGCGCGGAGGTCATGGCCGCACCCTAGAGGTCGGCGCCGACAATGACCCCGGCGGCGACGGGAGAAAGTCAGGTGGCCCCCGCCCCCTCCCGCGGTCCGGTGGGATCCGGTCAGGCCACGGGCGCGGGCAGGTACGGGAGCAGCGAGGGCAGACCCAGGTCGGAGGGGAGCAGCCCGCCCACCCAGCCGTCCCGCCAGGTGCCGCGGACGGGGAGGCCGGCCCGCAGGACGCCCTCCACGCGGAAGCCCGCCCGCTCCGCGACGGCCTTCGATCCGGTGTTGCCGACCTCGGCCCGCCACTCCACGCGCCCGGCGCCGAGCGCGGTGAAGGCCCAGCGGCAGACCTCGGTGACGGCCTCCAGGGTGTGGCCCCGGCCGCGCTGCTCGGGGGCGGCCCAGTAGCCGATCTCGTACTGGGCGGGTCCGTGGACGTGCAGGCCGACCGCCCCGGTCAGGGCGCCGGAGGCGGTGTGCCGGACGGCGAACCCGTACTCGGTGTCCTGGCGCCAGCCGGCCGGGGAGATCTCCTCGCACCAGGCGCGGGCCTCTTCGGGGCCGTAGGGCACGGGCACCGAGGTCCAGCGCTGGACGGCCGGGTCCTGGCAGGCCGCGAGGGCCTCCGCGGCGTCGGCGGGGGCCCAGGGCGCGAGGGTCAGCCGGGCGGTGGTCAGGGTGACGGGTTCCATGTCCGGATTATCCGGAGAGGGGGGTCGGGCGGCGAACAGTTTTCGGGGCACCCGGCACCTTCCAGGACTCCCGTCCGTTCTCATTTCCGGGCGACCGTTCCCCTGCGGTGACGGCGGACCTCCCGACGCGACCATGTCCTCGCTTACGATGACGGTTGCGGTGGGGCCCACCTGCCGTGCCCGTGTACGAACCAGTGCTCAGGCCCGACCGGCAAGGAGACCAGCCCCAGTGTCCGTCTTCAACAAGCTCATGCGTGCAGGCGAAGGCAAGATCCTGCGCAAACTGCACCGCATCGCGGACCAGGTCAACTCCATCGAAGAGGATTTCGTCAACCTCTCCGACGCCGAGTTGCGGGCGCTCACGGACGAGTACAAGGAGCGCTTCCAGAACGGCGAGAGCCTGGACGACCTGCTGCCCGAGGCCTTCGCCACGGTCCGCGAGGCCGCCAAGCGCGTCCTGGGCCAGCGCCACTACGACGTCCAGCTCATGGGCGGCGCCGCCCTGCACCTCGGCTACGTGGCCGAGATGAAGACCGGTGAGGGCAAGACCCTCGTCGGCACGCTCCCGGCGTACCTGAACGCGCTGTCCGGCAAGGGCGTCCACCTGATCACGGTGAACGACTACCTGGCCGAGCGCGACTCCGAGATGATGGGCCGGGTCCACAAGTTCCTCGGCCTGAACGTCGGCTGCATCCTGGCGAACATGTCCCCGGCGCAGCGCCGCGAGATGTACGCCTGCGACATCACCTACGGCACGAACAACGAGTTCGGCTTCGACTACCTGCGCGACAACATGGCCTGGTCGAAGGACGAGCTGGTGCAGCGCGGCCACAACTTCGCCGTGGTCGACGAGGTCGACTCCATCCTCGTCGACGAGGCCCGCACCCCGCTGATCATCTCCGGCCCCGCCGACCAGGCCACGAAGTGGTACGGCGACTTCGCGAAGCTGGTGACGCGCCTCACCAAGGGCGAGCCCGGCCAGCCGCTGAAGGGCATCGAGGAGACCGGCGACTACGAGGTCGACGAGAAGAAGCGCACCGTCGGCATCCACGAGACCGGTGTCGCGAAGGTCGAGGACTGGCTCGGCATCGACAACCTCTACGAGTCGGTGAACACCCCCCTCGTCGGGTACCTGAACAACGCCATCAAGGCGAAGGAACTGTTCAAGAAGGACAAGGACTACGTCGTCATCGACGGCGAGGTCATGATCGTCGACGAGCACACCGGCCGTATCCTCGCCGGTCGCCGTTACAACGAGGGCATGCACCAGGCGATCGAGGCGAAGGAAGGGGTGGACATCAAGGACGAGAACCAGACCCTCGCCACGATCACCCTGCAGAACTTCTTCCGCCTGTACTCGAAGCTGTCCGGCATGACCGGTACGGCCATGACCGAGGCCGCCGAGTTCCACCAGATCTACAAGCTGGGCGTCGTGCCGATCCCGACGAACCGGCCCATGCAGCGCAAGGACCAGGCGGACCTGATCTACCGCACCGAGGTCGCCAAGTTCGCGGCGGTCGTCGACGACATCGCGGAGAAGCACGAGAAGGGCCAGCCGATCCTGGTCGGCACCACCTCGGTCGAGAAGTCCGAGTACCTCTCGCAGCAGCTGTCCAAGCGCGGTGTCCCGCACGAGGTCCTCAACGCCAAGCAGCACGACCGCGAGGCGAGCATCGTCGCCCAGGCCGGTCGTCGCGGCGCGGTCACGGTCGCCACGAACATGGCCGGCCGCGGTACGGACATCAAGCTCGGCGGCAACCCGGACGACCTCGCCGAGGCGGAGCTGCGCCAGCGCGGCCTCGACCCGGAGGAGCACATCGAGGAGTGGGCGCACGCCCTGCCCGAGGCGCTCGCCAAGGCCGAGGGTGCCGTGAAGGCGGAGTTCGAGGAGGTCAAGTCGCTCGGCGGCCTGTACGTCCTGGGCACCGAGCGGCACGAGTCCCGCCGCATCGACAACCAGCTCCGCGGTCGTTCCGGCCGTCAGGGCGACCCGGGCGAGTCCCGGTTCTACCTCTCCCTCGGTGACGACCTGATGCGCCTGTTCAAGGCGCAGATGGTCGAGCGCGTGATGGCCATGGCCAACGTGCCGGACGACGTGCCGATCGAGAACAAGATGGTCACGCGGGCGATCGCCTCCGCCCAGTCGCAGGTCGAGACGCAGAACTTCGAGACCCGCAAGAACGTCCTCAAGTACGACGAGGTCCTCAACCGTCAGCGCGAGGTCATCTACGGCGAGCGGCGCCGCGTCCTGGAGGGCGAGGACCTCCAGGAGCAGATCCGCCACTTCATGGACGACACCATCGACGCCTATATCCAGGCCGAGACGGTCGAGGGCTTCGCCGAGGAGTGGGACCTGGACCGGCTGTGGAGCGCCTTCAAGCAGCTCTACCCGGTGAAGGCCACCGTGGACGAGCTGGAGGACGCGGCCGGCGAGCGGGCGGGCATCACCGCCGAGTTCATCGCCGAGACGGTCAAGGAGGACATCCACGAGCAGTACGACGCCCGTGAGAAGCAGCTCGGCTCGGAGGTCATGCGCGAGCTGGAGCGGCGCGTGGTCCTCTCGGTGCTGGACCGCAAGTGGCGCGAGCACCTCTACGAGATGGACTACCTCCAGGAGGGCATCGGCCTGCGGGCCATGGCGCAGAAGGACCCGCTGGTCGAGTACCAGCGCGAGGGCTTCGACATGTTCAACGCCATGATGGAGGGCATCAAGGAGGAGTCCGTCGGCTACCTGTTCAACCTGGAGGTCCAGGTCGAGCAGCAGGTCGAGGAGGTCCCCGTCGCCGACTCCGTGGACCTGCCCGCGCAGGAGTCCCGTCCGGAGATCCGTGCCAAGGGCCTGGAGGCCCCGCAGCGCAAGGACCGCCTGCACTTCTCCGCCCCCAGCGTGGACGGCGAGGGCGGCGTGGTCGAGGGCGACTTCCAGGACACCGTGCCCGAGGGTGACGGCCTGACCCGCGCCGAGCGCCGCAAGGCGCAGCGCGCGGCCGGTGGGCGTCGCCGCAAGAAGTAGGGGTCGCGGCCGTCCGCGGCGCGTGACCACCGGCAGGGGCCGGGCACCCGAGGGGTGTCCGGCCCCTGCCGCGTTCCCGGCTCCCGGCGCGGGGCGGTCGGCGGTCACGCGCGGGGGCCGATCTCGACGGCGGCGCAGCGCCAGCGCAGGTCGCGGCCCTGCTCCAGGCGGAAGGCCATGGCGCTGACCCGGTCGCCCGCGCCGATCCGGGCGAAGGCTTCGATGACCCCGGGGGCGGGGTGGGCGAGGTCGCAGTGGCGGACCAGGGGGCGTCGGGCGTCCGCGGGACGCAGCGGGGTCTGCGGGGCGAGGCACACCAGCTGTTCGTAGGCGGCGCCGACGGTGTGGCCGAGCAGCCAGTGCACGGGGCGCTGGCCGCTGAGGACGGCCAGGAGCTGTTCGGCGAACCAGTAGTGCGGCTTGATCTGGCGCGGCACGCGCGGTCCGTGCGGACGGACCGGCGGGCGGCGCTGGTCGAGGCGTCCGGAGGGCCGGGTGCGGGTCATGGGATCCCCCTGGGGTACCGGGCGGTAACTTGGTCGGTGATCTTCTACGGGCGGTTCGTGACCGAAAGCAATCAGCCGTCCGGGAAGCTCCCGGAGGGCCCCCGTTTCACCTATCCGAGTGGCCCGGAGACGGTTCGGCGGGGGCCCGCGGGAGGCGCGCGGAGCCGGGTGGACGCGGGCCCGGACCGGCCCGGGGCCCCGAAGGGGGACCGGCGCCCGTATCCTGAATCCGTTCCCGACGACGGAAAGTGACCGGCCATGCGCGTGTACGTCCCCCTGACCCTTCCCGGGCTCGCCGAGGCGCACGGGGCGGGCGAGCTGGCCCCGGCCCCGCTGCGCGCCTACGCCGTGACCCCGGGCCTGCGCGAGTGGTACGTCTCGGACGACATCGAGGAGCTGGAGTACGCGGCCCTGGGCCGGGCCGCGCTGGCCTCCCTGCGGCTCGTCGCCGCCGACCCGGCGGCCGCCCGCCGCCGCGTGGTCCTGGCCCTGGACGTGCCGGACAAGGCCGCCGCCGCGGTGCCCGGCGTGGACGAGGCCACCCTCGGTCAGGTCACCGTGGACGCCGTGGTCCGGCTGACCGCCGCCGGCGCCGTGCACGTGGACGCCGACGAGGCCGAGAAGGACGTGGCCGCCGCGGCCGGGGCGCTGGCCGCCGCCGACGCCGGGGACGACGACGCGCAGTTCACGGTGGACGGCGCCGAGGACCACGAGCTGCTCTGGTTCGGGATCCAGGAGATCCCCAACCTGATCGCCTGACCGGGCCGGGTACCGTCTTCCCCATGGGGAAGCAGACCGGGAACACGCAGGACACGGCCGCGCGGGACGGACGGGGGGCGGCGGGTGCGCCGCACCTGGTCTGGGACTGGAACGGCACCCTCCTGCACGACATCCACGCCGTGATCGAGGCCACCAACGCCTCCTTCGCGGAGCTCGGGCTGGCCCCGATCACCCTGGAGCGGTACCGCGAGCTGTACACCGTCCCGGTGCCGAAGTTCTACGAGCGGCTGATGGGGCGCCTGCCCACGGACGCCGAGTGGCTGGTCATGGACGAGACCTTCCACCGCCACTACTGGGCCTTCGCGGAGGACTCCGGGCTCACCGAGGGCGCCCGCGAACTGCTCGGCGACTGGCAGCGCTCCGGCCGCACCCAGTCCCTGCTCTCCCTCGCCCCGCACGAGAGGCTGCTGCCCCTGGTGCGGGCCCACGGGATCGACGGGAACTTCGTCCGCGTGGACGGCCGGACCGGCCCCTCCCACACCACCAAGGCCGGACACCTGGTGCGCCACCTCGCGGCCCTGGACGGGGTCACCGCGGCCCGTACCGTCCTGATCGGGGACGCCGTGGACGACGCCCTCGCGGCCGCCCACGTGGGGGCCCGGGCGGTCCTGTACACCGGCGGTTCACACAGCCGGAGCAGTCTGGCCGTGGCGGGGGTCCCGGTGGTGGACACCCTCGCCGAGGCCGTCCACACCGCTGCGGAACTGGCTCAATAGTCACGGGAGGGTTCCCGGGCCCCGCGTCGCTGTCCAGAGTGTCAAACTTCCCCCCCTGGTTTTGTACACATACAGCTCATGACGGCGCGGGGGGATGTGGGGATAGCCTGGACCCGTGATCAGCGCGATATTCCTCGGGGGCGCCGAAGCCCCCGGACTGCGCCCGGAGTGCTCCCGCACCCGGGCCCTCGCTGATTCCCGCCGCTGGGACCGGCAGCCAGGGAAGTCGATCTTGGCTGAAAGTGTTCCGGCGTTTTCCTTTTACGGCATAGCGTCGGGACCGACCGAAACCCGGCGTCGCGGCGCTACGTCACTTCCTTCACCTACGTCACGCAACGGCGCGCGACAGGAGCCATGAGGACATGCAGACCAAGCTGGACGAAGCCAAGGCCGAGCTGCTCGTACGGGCGGCCCGGGTAGCTGAGAACAGCCCGGCCGGGGGGCTACTTCCGACTGGGACCGAGCAGACCGAGCGCCCCGACCGGGACACGGTGCTCTCCTACCTCCAGCGCTACTACCTGCACACCGCCCCCGAGGACCTCACCGACCGGGACCCGGTGGACGTCTTCGGCGCGGCCCTCTCGCACTACCGCCTCGCGGAGAACCGCCCCCAGGGCACCGCGAGCGTCCGCGTGCACACCCCGACCGTCGAGGAGAACGGCTGGACCTCCAGCCACTCCGTCGTCGAGGTCGTCACCGACGACATGCCCTTCCTCGTGGACTCCGTCACCAACGAGCTCTCCCGCCAGGGCCGCGGCATCCACGTCGTGATCCACCCGCAGGTGGTCGTCCGCCGCGACGTCACCGGCAAGCTCATCGAGATCCTCGGCCCCGACTGCGACGCGCACGGCCCCCGGACCCAGCGCCCCCACGACTCCCTCGTCGAGTCCTGGATCCACGTCGAGATCGACCGCGAGACCGACCGGGCCGACCTCAAGCAGATCACCGCCGACCTGCTCCGCGTCCTGTCCGACGTCCGTGAGGCCGTCGAGGACTGGGAGAAGATGCGCGAGGCCGCGCTCCGCATCGCCGAGGAACTCCCCACCGAGCCCAGCCCCGAGGACCTGCGCGAGTACGAGCAGGAAGAGGCCCGCGAGCTGCTGCGCTGGCTGGCCGACGACCACTTCACCTTCCTCGGCTTCCGCGAGTACAACCTCGTCGACGGGGACGCCCTCGCCGCCGTGCCCGGAACCGGCCTCGGCATCCTGCGCTCCGACCCGCAGCACGCCACCGAGGACGGCCACCACGGCCACCCGATCTCCCCCTCCTTCAACCGGCTCCCCGCCGACGCCCGCGCCAAGGCCCGCGAGCACAAGCTGCTCGTCCTCACCAAGGCCAACAGCCGCGCCACCGTGCACCGCCCCAGCTACCTCGACTACGTCGGCGTCAAGAAGTTCGACGCCGAGGGCAACGTCGTCGGCGAGCGCCGCTTCCTCGGCCTCTTCTCCTCGGCCGCCTACACCGAGTCCGTGCGCCGCGTGCCGGTCATCCGCCGCAAGGTCGCCGAGGTCCTGGAGCAGGCCGGATTCTCCCCGTCCAGCCACGACGGCCGCGACCTCCTCCAGATCCTGGAGACCTACCCGCGCGACGAGCTGTTCCAGACCCCCGTCGACAAGCTCCGCGAGATCGTCACCTCGGTCCTCTACCTCCAGGAACGCCGCCGCCTGCGGCTCTACCTGCGCCAGGACGAGTACGGCCGCTACTACTCGGCCCTCGTCTACCTGCCCCGCGACCGCTACACCACCGGCGTCCGGCTGCGGATCATCGACATCCTGAAGGAGGAGCTCGGCGGCACCAGCGTCGACTTCACCGCCTGGAACACCGAATCGATTCTCTCCCGCCTGCACTTCGTCGTCCGGGTCGCTCCGGGCACCGAGCTCTCCGACCTCACCGAGGCCGACGCCGAGCGCATCGAGGCCCGGCTCGTCGAGGCCGCCCGCTCCTGGTCCGACGGCTTCCAGGAAGCCCTGGTCGCCGAACTCGGCGAGGAGCGCGCCGCCGAACTGCTGCGCCGCTACGGCTCCTCCTTCTCCGAGGGCTACAAGTCCGACCACTCGCCGCGCTCCGCCGTCGCCGACCTGGTCCACCTGGAACGCCTCAAGGCCGGCGCCAGCGACTTCGCGCTCTCCCTCTACGAGCCCGTCAACGCCGGCCCCGGCGAGCGCCGCTTCAAGATCTACCGCCAGGGCGACCCGGTCTCCCTCTCCGCCGTCCTCCCGGTCCTCAACCGCCTCGGCGTCGAGGTCATCGACGAGCGCCCCTACGAACTGCGCTGCGCCGACCGCGCCCAGGCGTGGATCTACGACTTCGGCCTGCGGATGCCCGGCAACGGCACCCTCGGCGACGACGGCCGCGAGCGCTTCCAGGAGGCCTTCGCCGCCGTCTGGCAGGGCCGCGCGGAGAACGACAACTTCAACACCCTCGTCCTGGAGGCCGGTCTCACCTGGCGCCAGGCCGTGGTCCTGCGCGCCTACGCCAAGTACCTCCGCCAGGCCGGCGCCACCTTCAGCCAGGACTACATGGAGGACACCCTCCGCAACAACGTCCACACCACCCGGCTGCTGGTCTCCCTCTTCGAGGCCCGGATGTCCCCCGGCCGCCAGTCCGCGGGCACCGAGCTGATCGACGCCATGCTGGAGGAGCTCGACGGGGCCCTGGACCAGGTCGCCTCCCTCGACGAGGACCGCATCCTGCGCTCCTTCCTCACCGTCATCAAGGCCACCCTGCGCACCAACTTCTTCCAGACCGACAGCGCGGGCGAGCCCCACTCCTACGTCTCGATGAAGTTCGACCCGCAGGCCATCCCGGACCTGCCGGCCCCGCGCCCCGCCTTCGAGATCTGGGTCTACTCCCCGCGCGTCGAGGGCGTCCACCTGCGCTTCGGCAAGGTCGCCCGCGGCGGTCTGCGCTGGTCCGACCGGCGCGAGGACTTCCGCACCGAGATCCTCGGCCTGGTCAAGGCGCAGATGGTGAAGAACACCGTCATCGTGCCCGTGGGCGCCAAGGGCGGCTTCGTCGCGAAGAACCTCCCCGACCCCTCGGTGGACCGCGACGCCTGGCTGGCCGAGGGCATCGCCTCGTACAAGATCTTCATCTCGGCGCTGCTCGACATCACCGACAACATGGTCGCGGGCGAGGTCGTGCCCCCGCAGGGCGTGGTCCGCCACGACGAGGACGACACCTACCTCGTCGTCGCCGCCGACAAGGGCACCGCGACCTTCTCCGACATCGCCAACGGCGTGGCCGAGTCCTACGGCTTCTGGCTGGGCGACGCCTTCGCCTCCGGCGGCTCCGCCGGCTACGACCACAAGGGCATGGGCATCACCGCCCGCGGCGCCTGGGAGTCCGTCAAGCGGCACTTCCGCGAGCTGGGCCACGACACCCAGACCGAGGACTTCACCGTCGTCGGCGTCGGCGACATGTCCGGCGACGTCTTCGGCAACGGCATGCTGCTCTCCGAGCACATCCGCCTGGTCGCCGCCTTCGACCACCGCCACATCTTCATCGACCCGAACCCGGACGCGGCCGTCTCCTACGCCGAGCGTCGCCGCCTCTTCGAGCTGCCCCGCTCCTCCTGGGCCGACTACGACACCTCGCTGCTGTCCGCGGGCGGTGGCATCCACCCGCGCACCGCGAAGTCCATCCCGGTCAACGCCCAGATCCGGGAGGCCCTCGGCATCGAGGCGGGCGTCACCAAGCTGACCCCGGCCGAGCTGATGCAGGCCGTCCTCAAGGCCCCCGTGGACCTGCTGTGGAACGGCGGCATCGGCACCTACGTCAAGGCGGCCGGCGAGAGCCACGCCGACGTCGGCGACAAGGCCAACGACGCCATCCGCGTGGACGGAGCCGACCTCCGCGTCAAGGTGGTCGGCGAGGGCGGCAACCTGGGCCTGACCCAGCTCGGCCGCATCGAGTTCGCGCACGTCGGCGCGGGCGGCGAGGGCGGCAAGGTCAACACCGACGCCATCGACAACAGCGCGGGCGTGGACACCTCCGACCACGAGGTGAACATCAAGATCCTGCTCAACGCCGTCGTCGCCGACGGGGACATGACCGTCAAGCAGCGCAACAAGCTGCTCGCGGAGATGACCGACGAGGTCGGCCGGCTGGTGCTGCGCAACAACTACGCGCAGAACACCGCCCTGGCCAACGGCGCCGCCCAGTCCGCCAGCCTGCTCCACGCCCAGCAGCGCTTCATGCGCCGCCTGGGCCGTGACGGACTGCTCGACCGGGCCCTGGAGTTCCTGCCCAACGACCGGCAGATCCGCGAACTGCTCAACAACGAGAAGGGCCTCAGCCAGCCCGAGCTGGCCGTCCTGCTCGCCTACACGAAGATCACCACCGCCGACGAGCTGATCGTCACCGGCCTGCCGGACGACCCGTACCTGCGCGGCTCCCTGCACGAGTACTTCCCGCAGGCGCTGCGCGAGCGGTTCGGCGACCAGATCGACGCGCACGCCCTGCGCCGCGAGATCATCACCACGCTGCTCGTGAACGACACCGTCAACACCGGTGGCTCCACGATGATCCACCGGTTCCGCGAGGAGACCGGGGCCTCGGTGGAGGAGATCGTCCGGGCCCAGCTCGCGGCCCGCGAGATCTTCGGCCTGGCCGCCGTGTGGGAGGCCGTGGAGGGCCTGGACAACCGGGTCGCGGCCGACGTCCAGACCCGGATCCGGCTGCACTCCCGCCGCCTGGTCGAGCGCGGCACCCGCTGGCTGCTCAACAACCGCCCGCAGCCGCTGGAGATCACCGAGACCATCGAGTTCTTCAGCGAGCGGGTGGCGAAGGTCTGGGACGAGCTGCCCAAGCTGGTGCGCGGCGCCGACCTGGAGTGGTACGAGCTGGTCCGGGACGAGCTGACCGGGGCCGGGGTGCCGGACGAGCTGGCCGCGAAGGTGGCCGGTTTCTCCTCCGCCTTCCCGACCCTGGACATCGTGGCCATCGCGGACCGGTCCGGGAAGGACCCGCTGGAGGTCGCCGAGGTCTACTACGACCTGGCCGACCGCCTCTCCATCACCCAGCTGATGGACCGGATCATCGAGCTGCCGCGCAGCGACCGCTGGCAGTCCATGGCCCGCGCCTCCATCCGTGAGGACCTCTTCGCCGCGCACGCCGGACTGACCTCCGACGTGCTGGCGGCGGGCGAGGGCGACGCCTCCCCGGAGGAGCGGTTCAAGGCCTGGGAGGAGCGCAACGCCGCGATCATCGGGCGGGCCCGGACCACCCTGGAGGAGATCCAGGGCTCGGACGACTTCGACCTGGCCAACCTGTCCGTGGCGATGCGGACCATGCGGACCCTGCTGCGCACGCACACGTGAGCGGCTGAGTTCCCCGCCTGAGGACACGGAAGGGCCCGGACCGGTGACGGTCCGGGCCCTTCCCGCGTCCGAGGCCCCCGTGGGGGTGCCGGGCCCTACTTCCTGCCGAACTCCTCGTAGGCGTCGCAGACCTCCTGGGCGGGCCCGTCCATCCGCAGGACCCCGGCCTCCAGCCAGATGGCGCGGTCGCAGGTCTCGCGGATGGTGCCGATGCCGTGGCTGACGAGGAACACGGTGCCCGCCTCCTTGCGGAGCTCCTCGATGCGCTGCTGGCTGCGGCGCTGGAACCGGGCGTCACCGGTGGCCAGGGCCTCGTCGATCATCAGCACCTCGTGGTTCTTGGCGGCGGCGATGGAGAACCGCAGCCGGGCGGCCATGCCCGAGGAGTAGGTCCGCATGGGGAGGGAGATGAAGTCGCCCTTCTCGTTGATCCCGGAGAAGTCCACGATCTCCTGGTAGCGGTCGCGGACCTCCTGCTTGGACATGCCCATCGCCAGGCCGCCGAGCATCACGTTGCGCTCGCCCGTGAGGTCGTTCATCAGGGCGGCGTTGACCCCGAGGAGGGAGGGTTGGCCGTCGGTGTAGACCCGGCCGGAGGCGGCGGGGAGGAGCCCCGCGATGGTCTTGAGCAGGGTGGACTTGCCGGAGCCGTTGGAGCCGATCAGACCGATGGCCTCGCCTCGGTAGGCGGTGAAGCTGACCCCCTTCACGGCGTGCACCTCGCGGACGCCGGGGGCGGCCCCGCGGGAGAAGATCCGGCTCAGGGCGGAGGTGGCGCTGCCCCGGCCGCCCGCCGAGCCCTGGACCTTGTAGACGACGTGGACCTCGTCGGCGATGACGGTGGGGATGCGGGAGGGATCAGTTTCAGCCACGACCGTACGCCTCCTCGGCCTTCCAGAAGAACACGTAGCCGCCGACGAGGGCGAGCAGGGCCCAGCCCGCGGCGAGCGGCCAGGCGTGGTGGGGGAGTTGGACGCGGTGGAAGGAGTCCAGGAGGGCGAAGCGCATCAGGTCGATGAAGAGGGCGGCCGGGTTCCACTGGAAGGCCGTCATCACGAAGGCGGGGAAGTCGTGGCTCTTCAGGGTGGAGCTGATGTTCCACATCACGCCGGAGAAGTACATCCAGGTGCGCAGGACGAACGGCATCAGCTGGGAGACATCGGGCATCTTGCTGCCGATCCTGGCCATGATCATGGCGCACCCGGCGCAGAACACGGCCAGCAGGCCCAGGGCCGGCAGCACCAGCAGCCAGGAGAGGCGGGGGCGCTGTCCGAAGGCGAGCAGGATGAGCAGCAGGGCGCCCATGGTGACCAGCAGCTGCTGGAAGAGCTGGACCACGGTGGAGAGCGGCAGGGCGGCCCGGGGGAAGTGCAGGGCCCGGACCAGCCCGAGGTTGCCGGAGACGGCGCGGGTGCCGGAGTTGAGGGCGCTGCTGAAGAAGTCCCAGGTGAAGACGCCGATGACCAGGTACGGGATGAACTGGGGCGTGTGCCGGGTCTGGTTGAGGATGACGCCGAAGATGAAGTAGTAGACGGCCGCGTTGAGCAGCGGGGTCATCAGGTGCCAGACCTGGCCCAGCCGGGCGGTGCTGTAGGTGGCGGCCATCCGGGCCGCGGCGAAGGTGGTGATGAACTGCCGCCGCCCCCAGAGCTGCCGGGTGTACTCGGCGAGTCCGGGCCGGGCCCCGCTGAGCCGCAGGCCGTGGGCGGCCGCGAGCCGGGCGGCGGCCTCGCCGGTGAGGGCGGGCTGCGGCGGGCGCAGGGCGGGTGGGGTCGTCACGCTCACGGGGGTCGCTTTCGCCGGGGACGAGTCGTGCGTACGGCACCACGAGGACGGGACGGGTCCGTATCGTCGTGGCGCCGGATCAGAGTAGGGCGACGATACGTCGGAACGCAACCGTATCGTCGTAACGTAAAGCTTCGGTATGCTCGGCCCCATGCCCACCAGCCCTGCCCCCGGCTCCCCGTCCGCCGCCCCCCGGCCCGCCGGAGGGCCCTCCGACGGACCCCGGCGCGCCCCCGCCGGGGCGGCCGTGCTGCGGGAGGACATCACGGAGGCCATCCGGGCGGCGGTCTTCGCGGAGCTGGCCGCGGTCGGGTTCTCGAAGATGTCCATCGAGGCCGTGGCCCGCCGTGCCGGCGTCGGCAAGACGGCCGTCTACCGCCGCTGGAAGTCCAAGCTGCACCTGGTCCTCGATCTGGTCTCCGCCTTCGCCGTCCAGGGCCTGCCCGTCCCCGACACCGGATCGCTCCACGGGGACCTGCGGGCCCTGCTGGAGCTGATGAGCCACCTGCTGCGGCATCCGGTGGCCTCCCAGGTCATCCCCGACCTGCTGGTCGAGGCCGCCCGCAACCCCGAGATCGCCGAGGCGGTCCGCGAGGTCCTGCTGCGCAGCGAGACGGAGATCGCCGGGGCCGTGGTCCGGGCCGCCGCCGGCCGCGGGGAACTGCCCGCCGACACGGACCCGGAGCGCGCCCTGGACCTGGCCATCGGCCCGCTGTACTGGCGGCTCGTGGTCGTCCGCGGGGAGCTGCCGGCGGGCTACCTCGACGAGCTGGCCCGCGCGGTCACGGCCGCGCTCAAGGCCGGTTCCTAGCGCGCCGGCCCGGGCGGGGGAGGGGCGCGCGACGCCGGTCGCGAAGGCGCCGGCGGCCCCGGGACGCGCGAGGGCCCCGTGCCGGAGCACGGGGCCGCTCGTCGAACGGGGCCGGAGCCCCCACCGGGTCCGGTCAGTCCGCGCTCAGCCGGTCGAAGCCGGGGAGCGGGCTCCGCTGGGCGGTCGGACGGGACCCGGGCTGCGGCAGCGGGGCCGGCCGGCGCTCGCTCGGCGGCACGAAGGGCGGCAGCCCCGCCTTCTGCCCGAGGAACACCCGGCGCACCACCCGCTCCGCGGCGTGCCCGTCGTCGAGCCGGCAGAACCGGTCCCGGAAGGCCGCCCGCAGCTGGGCCGAGCGCGAGCCCTGCCAGTGCCCGGTGGCGAAGATGTCCACGAGCTCGTCCTCGGTCCGCGCGATCGCCCCGGGCGGGGCCGACCGCAGGTCGAAGTAGGTGCCGCGGGCCGCCTCGTACGCCTCCCAGTCCTCGGCGTGGATCACGATGGGCCGGTCCAGGGCCGCGAAGTCGAACATCAGCGAGGAGTAGTCCGTCACCAGGGCGTCCGAGGCCAGGCACAGCTCCTCCACCGAGGGGTGCGCGGACACGTCCACCAGCCGCGGGTGCCGTTCCCCGCTCAAGGGCTCCGTCCCGTAGGTGTGGTGCGCCCGGGCCAGCACCGTGAAGCGGGGTCCCAGGTCCCGCAGCATCCGCTCGAAGTCCGGGGCCTCGGGGCGGCTGCGCCGGTAGTCCCGGTGCGTGGGCGCGTACAGCACCACGGTGGTGCCGGGGGCGATCCCGAGCCGTTCCCGGATCTCCGACACCTCGCCGACGGTGGCCCGCTGGAAGACGTCGTTGCGGGGGTAGCCGTACTCCAGCACCGTGTACGAGGCGGGGAGGGCCTTCTCCCACACCAGGGTGGAGTGCCGGTTCGCCGACAGCAGGTAGTCCCATTGGTCCGCGCCCCGCAGCAGGGCCGCGAAGTCCGTGGTGGGGGTGGCGGCGGGCCGGTCCAGCAGGTCCAGGCCCACCCGCTTCAGCGGGGTGCCGTGCTGGGTCTGCACCAGCACCTGCCCGGGCCGCTTCACCAGCCCGCGGTCGAAGTTGACGTTCGTCACCAGGTACTTGGCCCGGGCCAGCGCCGACCAGTGGGCCCGGGAGCCGGGGCGCAGCCGCGCCGTTCCCGCCGGGACCGTGTCCGCGTGTTCCGGGCCGCAGATCCACGCCGTCCTCGTGCCCGGGGCCAGCTCCCGCAGCTTCGCCTCGATCGCCGCCGGATTGCAGGCGTACCCGCCGTGCCAGTACGCGCTGAACACCGCCAGGTCCGGGCGGAGCGGCAGGGTCCGCTGGAACCGGTACCAGCCCAGCAGCAGCCCCGTCCGCAGGGCCCGGCCGACCGCGCCCAGGCGTCGGCCGGCGCCGCGCAGGGCGGCCCGCAGGCCGGCCAGGCCCCGGTACAGCCGGTAGGTGCCCAGCCGCATCACCGCCTGTCGGGCGCGGGCCACCGGGGCGGGGGCGGCCCCGCGCACCCGGTAGCGGCGCAGCTGGGCGCGGGCCCGGCGGAAGAACTCGGCGCGGCTGCCCCGGGGCAGGCGGCCCTCGGCGGCGAACAGGCGGGTGTGGTGGTCGGCCATCCGCCGGTACAGCAGGGGCCGCCACCGGTCCAGGTGGGGTCGGGCGGCGAGGAAGGCGAACAGTCGGTCGTACTGGTTGAACACGTCGAAGTGGCGACGGGTGGCGGTGGTCATGATGGAGCCGGTGCGGCGCTGCCGGTAGTGCACGCAGACCCGGTCCAGCACGGCCACGGACTCCGCCGTCAGCAGCACGGGGGCCGTCCACGGGGTGTCCTCGTAGTAGCCGGGCGGGAAGGAGAAGGACTCCCGCTCCAGGAACTCCCGCCGGTACGCCTTGTTCCACACCACCTGCAGCACGTCCAGCAGCGCGGGCCGTTCCTCCGCGGTGAAGGTGGCCGGGCCCTCCTCGGAGAGCCGGTCCGCCCGCTGGTTGCGGACCAGCTCGCCGGTCCAGTAGGCGCGGGCGTAGTCGTAGACCAGCACGTCCGGTCCGCCCACGGCCTTCAGCCGGTCGTCCACCGCCCGCAGCGCCCCCGGGGCGAGCACGTCGTCGGCGTCGAGGAAGAGGACGTAGTCCCCGGTGGCCCGGGCCAGACCGGCGTTGCGGGCCGGCCCCAGACCGGCGTTGTGCGGCAGCCGCACCGCCGTCACCCGCGGGTCACGGGCCGCGTACTCCTCGATGATCGAGCCGCAGGCGTCCGGGGAGCAGTCGTCGACGGCGATCAGTTCCAGGTCCGGATGCGACTGGGACAGCACGGAGTCGAGGCTCTCCCGCAGGTACGCCTGGACCTTGTACGCGGGCACGATGACGCTGAACCGGGGCACGGCACATCCAGGGTTCGGTTGCGGGCAGGGGGCGGGCATATGGCCCAGCAACTCCCGGGACGGGGATCGGGTTACGCGTGATGCGGCATCCGGGTCACCTCGTATTCATGACCGGTGCTTCACCCCCTCCCGCCCCTTCTGTCCCCCCGGCCCCGGGGCTCATTTCACGGCGCCGGCCATCACCCCCGAGGCGAACTGCCGTTGGAAGGCGAAGAACACCAGCAGCGGCACGACCATCGACAGGAAGGCGCCGGGAGCGAGCACGTCCACGTTGTTCCCGAACTGCCGGACCTGCTGCTGGAGGGCGACCGTCACCGGTGGGTTCGTGGAGTCCGCGAAGACCAGCGCCACCAGCATGTCGTTCCACACCCACAGGAACTGGAAGATGCCCAGGGAAGCCAGGGCGGGGGCGCCCAGGGGCAGCACCACCCGGGCGAACAGGCGCAGTTCGCCCGCACCGTCCAGCCGAGCCGCCTCCAGCAGCTCCCGGGGTATCTCCGCGAAGAAGTTCCGCAGCAGGAACACCGCGAAGGGCAGGCCGAAGGCCGTGTGGAAGAGCACCACCCCGGCCGTGGTCTCGAACAGCCCCACCGCGCCGAACAGTTCCGACACCGGGATCAGCGCCACCTGCACGGGCACCACCAGCAGGGCCACCACCAGCAGGAACAGGGCGTCCCGGCCGGGGAACTCCAGCCAGGCGAAGGCGTACCCGGCGAAGGCTCCCAGCAGCAGCACCGACAGCGTGGCCGGGACGGTGATGGCCGCCGTGCTCAGCAGGGAACCGGTGATGGTCCCGTCCGACAGCAGCTCCGCGTAGTTCTCCGTGGTCAGTCGGGACGGTGCCTCGAAGACCTGCCACCAGCCGCCGCCGTTCAGGTCCCGTGCCGACAGGAGCGAGGAGACCAGCAGCCCCACCGTCGGCAGCAGCCAGAACAGGGCCGTCACCACCAGGAAGACCCGGACCGCTCCGCCGGCCGCGCGCTCCGCCAGCCGCGCGGCGAGCCCGCGCCGGGCGCTCACCGCTGCCCCTTCCGCATGCGCCGGATGTTGTAGAGCATCACCGGCACCACCAGCAGCAGCAGGAACACCGCGATGGCCGAGCCCACGCCCTGATCGGCGTCCGTGCCGAAGGAGGTCCGGTACAGCTGGAGCGCGAGCACGTTCGCGTCGTCCTGCACCGACCCCGGCGCGATCACGAAGACCAGGTCGAAGATCTTCATCACGTTGATCACCAGGGTCACCAGCACCACCGCGAGCACCGGCGCCAGCAGCGGCACGGTGATCCGGCGGAACACCTGCCATTCGTTCGCGCCGTCCACCCGCGCCGCCTCCAACAGCTCCCGCGGCACCGCCGCCAGCCCCGCCCCGATCAGCACCATCGCGAAGCCCGCCCACATCCACACGTACGCCCCGATCACCGCCGGGGTCACCAGCGAGGGCCCCAACCAGGACACCCCCGCGTACGGCTCGCGGAAGTTCTCCGCCGGCAGCCGCAGTACGGCCCCGTCGGCCTTCGCCGACAGGGTGAAGGTGCCGTCGGGCCCGGCTCGCGTCGAGTCCACCACCCGGCCCTCGCGCACCGCCTCCACCCGCATGCCCGCCAGCCCCGGCTCCCCGGGGTCCACCACCCCCGGACGTCCCCCGCCGCCCCGCACGAAGTCCTGCCAGACCGTGCCCGTCACCCCGCCGCCGGCACCCGCCGCGGCGGCGGGCCGGGCCGGCCGGGAGTCCTCCGGCAGCCGGTCCGGGGCCACGCCCACCAACGGCAGCAGCACCGCCGCCCCGGCCCGCACCGGCTGCCGGGTCGCGTACCCGCCGCCCTCCTCGGCGACCAGCGGCCCGGTCCGGCCCGGCCGCGCCCGCGGGAAGGCCGAGGACTCCGCGAAGGTGTCGTGCACCCCCACCCACACGGCGTTCGCCACGCCCCGCTCAGGATCCTGCTCGTAGACCAGCCGGAACACGATCCCCGCCGCCAGCATCGACACCGCCATCGGCATGAACACCACCAGCTTGAACGCGGTGCCCCAGCGGACCCGCTCGGTCAGCACCGCGAACACCAGCCCCAGGGCCGTCGCCGCCGCCGGGGCCACCACCACCCACACGGCACTGTTGCGCAGCGCCGTCCGGATCGCCTCGTCCGTGAACAGCCGGGCGTAGTTGTCCAGCCCCGCGAAGGAGTCACCGGACCGGTCCATGAAACTCCGGTACACCGAGTGCCCCACGGGATACACCACCAGCGAACCGAGCAGCACCAGGGACGGCAGCAGGAAGGCCGCCGCCACCGCCTTCCGGTGCCCCCGGGCCCGCTCGGCCGGGGAGGCCACGGCCTCAGCCCCCGTAGGCCCGCGCCGCGTCGGCCTCCAGCCTCCGCTGGGTGCCCGCGACGTCCGACGGGTTCTTCAGGAAGTCCTGGAGGGCCTTCCACTCACCCGCCCCCGGGGTCCCGCCGAAGGCCGCCGGAGCCTGGTCCGACATGTCGAACCGGAAGTCGTCCCCGGCCGCGATCAGCGACCGCGCCATCTCCCGCTGGATGTCGTTCGGATAGGCCGCCGGGTCCACCGCCTTGTTCGGCGACAGGAAGCCGCCCAACCCCGCCCACACCGTGGCCGCGTCCGAGGAGGCCAGGAAGGTCAACAGGGCCTGCGCCCCCTTCGACGGCTTCAGGGCCACCGCCACGTCCCCGCCGGACACCACCGGGGCCTTCGCCCCGACCCGCGGGAACGGGAACACCTTGGCGTCCTTGCCCAGCTCGGCGTCCGTCTCGCCGATGTTCACCGCGACGAAGTCCCCCTCGAAGACCATCCCGGCCTGCGCCCCCTCACCCCCGGTGAAGGTCTGCGTCACCGACTTGGGGAACTCCGTGGCCAGCGCCCCGGCCCGGCCCCCGGCCAGCAGGTCCTCCCGGCCGAAGAGCTGCCCCAGCGTCTTCAGGGCCGCCGCCACGCTCGGGTCCGTCCACTTCAGCTCGTGCCGGGCGAGCCGGTCGTACATCTCCGGCCCCGCCTGCGAGAGGTAGACGTTCTCGAACCAGTCCGTGAGCGTCCAGCCGTCCGCCCCGCCCACCGAGACCGCCGCCGTGCCCGAGGCCGACACCGTGTCCGCCGTGGCCAGGAACTCCTGCCACGTGGTGGGGACTTCGGCCCCCGCCGCCTCGAACACCGCCGTGTTGTACCAGACCAGCGACTTGTTCGCGGCCTTGAAGTACACCCCGTACGGGACCCCGCCCACCTCGCCCAGGCGCCGCCAGCCCGCCGAGTACTGGGAGTTCAACAGGGCCTTGGCCTCCGCGCCCAGCGGCTGCGCCCACTTCTTCTCCACCGCCTGCTTCAGCGCGCCCACCTGCGGCAGCAGGGCCACGTCCGGCGGCTGCCCGCCCGCGATCTTCGAGCCGAGGAAGTTCACGATCGGGTCCTGCGCCGGGACGAAGGTGACCTCCGCGCCCGTCCGCTTCTCGAACTCCTCCAGCACCTTGGTGAAGTTGGCCTGCTCGGGGCCCGTCCACACCGCCGCGACCGAGATCCGCTCCCCGGTCAGCCGGGGTAAGGCCACCCCGGGTGCGGACGCCTTCCCGGACGGGGTGCTCCCGCTCTCCCCGGGCCCGTCGTCGCCGCCGCTCGAACAGGCGGTGACGGCCAGGGCCCCCACGAGCCCCCACACCGCCCACCGCCGGAGCCCGCGCCGCCCGCCCGCCCCGCTCCGACCGTGCTCCTGCCCGCCGTGCCCGTGTCCGTGCCCGCGCATGCCGCCCCCGTATCCCTGTGTGACCGAGTCCGTCCCTCAGGGATACGCCTGCCCGCCGGGCCCCCGCAATACCGCGTGCACACCCCGGATCCCTCCCGGATCCGACCCCGGCCCGTCCCCTAGGGCCGTCCCCGGGTCTGCCCCTGGGGCTGTCCGTGGGCCTCTTCCGGGGCCGTCGCCGGGAACAGCACCGGGGCCGCCGCCACCAGGTCCGCGGCCCGGTCCAGCGCGCTGGCCAGCAGCGCCAGGTCCGTGGGGCCGTTGCCCAGTTCGCGCACCGGGCGGCGGGTCGGCGGATCGCCCATCCGCTCCCACTCCAGCGGCACCACCGTCGGCCGCAGGGTCGCCGTGCGCGGGATCCGGCCCGTCACCCGGCCGCCCTGGAAGGCGAGGCTCCGGCCGTCGGCGTACCGCAGCACCCCGCGTCCGGGCGCCGGCCGGTCCGGGCCCTCGTCCGGGCCCGAGGGCGGGGCGGCCAGCTCCACCCGCAGGCCGGCCAGCCGCGCGGGCTCGCTGTCCGCGGTGCGCTCCGGGCGGGCCGTGGACGCCACCAGGTGCACGCCCAACCGGCCGCCCTCGCGGGCCACCGCCTCCAGCGCCCGCACCACGGAACCGGCCGCGGGCCGCCCCGGACTGCCCAGCGCGGGCGCGACCAGCGCGTCGAAATCGTCCACGAGCACCACCAGCCGCGGCAGCGGGTCCGGTCCGACGGGCCCGCCGGGGGCGGTGCCCGCGCGCAGCCGCAACGTGCCCGATCGGGCCGGGTCCAGGTCCCCGCGCAGCTCGGCCGCGCCGGGCCGGCGCGGCGCCACCAGACGGCCCGACACCTCCTGCCGGGCGTGCCACTCCGCGAACGGCACCCCCGCCAACAGCTCCGCGCGCCGCTTCAGCTCCGCCCCCAGCGCCTGCGCGAACTCCCGCATCCGCACCGGGTCGGAGGCGGCCAACCGGCCCGCCACGTGCGGCAGCTCGGTGCAGGGCGCCAGGCCCTCGCCGCGCTCCCCGCCCGCCCCGTCCACCAGCAGCAGCCCGAGCCGGTCCGGTCGGGCCGCCGAGGCCAGCGAGGCCGCCACGGCCCGCAGCAGTTCGGTCCGGCCGCTGCCCGCCGGGCCCTCCACGATCAGGTGCGGCCCGTCGGCGACCAGTTCGACCCCGACGGGACCGCTCCGACCGCCGCCCAGCACCAGCTCGGCCAGCCCGCCCACGCTCTGCCCGCGGTCGGTGGCCGCCGCCCACCGGGCCATCAGCGAGGCCGGAGTGGCCCGGGCCAGCCCCAACTCGTCCAACAGGCGGGACACCGGCGGCAGCGCGGCCGCCGACCGACGGGACCCGGTCCCGCCCTCCGCGCCGCGCAGCGGTGCCAGTGCCCGGGCGAACCGCTCCGCCCAGGCCGCCGACACCCCGTCCGCGACGACCGTCTCCCCGTGCCCCGCCGGCCGGCCCCCGCTCACCGGCAACACCCGCAGCGCGGTGGCCACGTCCCCGCTGAGCAGGGCCGCCGTACCGCAGTCCCGGAAGGCGGGGGAGGCCGCGCAGGCCGCCTCATAGGTCTCCGCCACCGGGGAGGCGGGCGAGGCCGAGGGGGTCTCGGCCAGGCACACCAGGTGGATCCCGGCGGCCGGTCCGTGCCCGGCCAGCCGTCCCAGCAGATCGCGCAGCGGCCCCGGACCGGGATCGCCGTCCAGCACCACCACCGTGTACGGGCCCCGGTACGCGGCGCGCGCCCCGGCCACCGCCGCCCGGTCCGCCGAGGCCCAGCCGGCCCCCAACGGGCCGTCGTCCAGCCGCCGGGTCAGCTCGGCGGTCCGCGCCGCCGCCTGGTCCCGGTCGAAGGCGAGGAGCAGCCGGCAGTCCTGCCCGTGCCGGGGCCGTACGTGCGGCAGCCAGCCCAGCCAGGACCAGTCCGCGCGCCGCTCGGCCACCGGGCGCGCCCGGTCCGTGCTGATGAGGACCAGTTCGAGGTCCTGCGGGGAGTGGAGGGCCGCCAGTTGGGCGATCACCGAGCGGGCCAGTCCGGCCAGCCGGGGGCGCGGTCCGGCCAGGCCCAGTGCGCCGCTCTCCAGGAGCGGGACGGGGCTGCCGTTGCCGAGGCGTACGAGCAGGGCCTCGGGGTGTCCGGGGCCGCGCTCCCAGAGCAGCGGGCCCGGCCCGAGTGCGGCGAGCAGGAGGGCCGCCGGATCGGGCCGGCCGTCCGCCCGCACCGGTCCGGGCACGGGGGCGCCGGGGGCGGGCGCCCCCGCGGGGGCCTCCGCTTCGCGCTCGCCGCCGCCGAACCGGCGCCGGGCCCAGGCCCCGAACCCGCGGCGCGCCGGGGCCGCGTCCGTGCCGGTGCCGGTGCCGGTGTCGTGCCCGGTCCCGGCCTCCGGTGCGCCGGGACCGCCGTACGGGTCGGGGTGTGTCGCGCCGTCCGCTCCGCGCGGCTCCGGCGCGGTTCCGTGGCCGCCGGTTTCGTACCCGCCGGCGGGGACCGGCGCGACGGGAGCGGGGCGAACGGATCCGCCGTGGGTGCCGCCCTGCACCGGGAAGCCGTCGATGCCGGCGGGGGCCGCCGCCGGGGTGCCGGGGAAGGCTCCGCCGCCCGCCGGACCGCCCTGCGTCGGGACGGCGCCCGCGGGGAGCCGCACGCCCCCGGACGCGCGGGGCGGCGCGCCGGCGCCCGGACCGGTCGGGGTCGGCCCGCCCGGACCGGTCGGTTCGGCGGGGTCGGACCCGGTGGGGCCGATGCGGAGCCGGCCCTCCAGATCGGGGGTGACGGTCAGGGTGGCGGCGGCGGGGCCGGCCAGCCGGAGCAGGGACTCGCCCACGGAGAGGAGGGCGCCGGGCGGCAGCGGCACGGGGGCGGAGCCCACCGGCCGGCCGTCGACGGCGGTGCCGTTCGTGGAGCCGAGGTCCACGACCGTGACCCGGCCGTCCTCGCCCAGGGTCACCGCGCAGTGCAGGCGGGACACGTCCGGGTCGTCCAGGGGCACGTCGGCGTCGGTGGACCGGCCGATCCGCACCGGGCCGCCGTGCAGCAGGTGCACCCCGCCCGCGTCGGGCCCGCCGATCACGTGCAGCTGCGCCGGGGCGTCCTGCCCCGGCTCCTCGCCCGCCGCCGGCCCGTACAGGGACACCACCGCGCCGTCCACCAGGGGCGGTTCGCCGAGGGTGTGGCGCTGCGGGTCCAGGCGCTCCGGACCGGAATAGAGGACCACCGCTCCGCCCCGGCCGCCCGCGGTGCCGGCCGGGGTCTCCGGGCCGCCGACGGTCGCGGCCAGTGCCGAGGCCACGGCGGCCAGCGGAGTGCCGGTGGGCGCGGTGACCAGCACGTCACAGCACGCGCTCGCGCTCTGGGGGCCGCTGCGCGGCCCGAGGACGGTCAGCCGGATCTGCATGCCGTCGGCGGTCCCTTCTGCGCGGTGCGCCCGGCAGGGGGACACCGGCAGCTGCCGCCCGGTCCGCCCCCCACCCGGCACGGACGCGTCGCCCGGTCAGGTCTGCCGGACCGTGGGGCTCCCGACCCCGCGGTTCCGTACGGGTGCATCCTCGCACCTGCCGACGACAACACGCCCGCCGACCGCCATGAAATGATCTTGATCGGTCACCCGGGAGCGCACATCCGGACACGAAGCGACCTTCCGGACACCGTCCGCCCTCACCCTCCGTACGGGCGTGCGGCAACCATCCAGGGCGGACCGACGTCTTCCGGGGGGCCACCCCCTACAGTGGTCGGACACCGAATTCGATAACCAGGGAGCGCGTGACGTGCGGCCAGTCGGCAGCAAGTACCTGCTCGAGGAGCCGCTCGGACGCGGCGCCACGGGCACCGTCTGGCGTGCGCGCCAGCGCGAGACGGCGGGCGCCGAGGCGGCCGTTCCGGGCCAGCCGGGCGAGACCGTCGCGATCAAGGTCCTCAAGGAAGAACTGGCCAACGATCCCGACATCGTGATGCGCTTCCTCCGGGAGCGCTCCGTGCTGCTGCGGCTCACGCACCCCAACATCGTGCGCACCCGCGACCTGGTCGTCGAGGGCGATCTGCTCGCCCTGGTCATGGACCTCGTCGACGGTCCCGACCTCTACAAGTACATCCGGCAGAACGGGCCCTTCACCCCGGTCGCCGCGAGCCTGCTGACCGCCCAGATCGCCGACGCCCTGGCCGCCAGCCACGCCGACGGCGTGGTCCACCGCGACCTCAAGCCGGCCAACGTCCTCCTGGACGAGAGCGGCGGGCAGATGCGCCCGATGCTCACCGACTTCGGCATCGCCCGCCTCGCGGACTCGCCCGGCCTGACCCGCACCCACGAGTTCGTCGGCACCCCGGCCTACGTGGCCCCCGAGTCCGCCGAGGGCCGCCCGCAGACCTCCGCCGTCGACATCTACGGCGCGGGCATCCTGCTCTACGAGCTGGTCACCGGCCGGCCCCCGTTCGCCGGCGGCACCGCCCTGGAGGTGCTGCACCGCCACCTCAGCGAGGAGCCCCGGCGCCCCACCAACGTGCCCGAGCCGCTCTGGACGGTCATCGAGCGCTGCCTGCGCAAGGAGCCCGACGAGCGCCCCAGCGCGCAGAGCCTGGCCCGCGCCCTGCGCGTGGTCGCCGCGGGCATCGGCGTCCACTCCTCCCCGCCCGAGGTCGAGGCCGCCCTCGGGGTCGGCGCCCTGCTCGCCCCCGACCCCTCGCCCGCCCCGGTCCCGCCCACCCCCGGCGCCGCCGATCCGACCCAGGTGCTCGCCGCGCGCTCCGGCCAGGGCGTCCCCGGCTCCGAGGACGCCACCAGCTTCCTGCCGTCGGTCGGCGCCGACGACGCCACCTCCGTGCTGCCGCCCGTGGGTGCCGCCGACGCCACCTCGGTACTGCCGAGCACCGGCCCCGGCGGGGCCCCGGCCGCCGACCCGACCGCGGTCATGCCCCCCGTGCAGCGCCCCGACGCCCCGCACCCCTGGCAGAACCAGCTCCGGGCCGCCCGGGACCGCAACGAGCAGACCCAGATGCAGTACCTCGACCCCTCCGAGGACCCGCTGCGCCGCCGCCCCCAGCGCCAGGCCCCGCCGCCGGCCGCTCCCCAGCCGCCGCGCCGGGCCCCGCAGCAGCCCGCGCCGCAGCGCCAGGCCCCGCCCCCGCAGCAGTACCAGCAGGGACACGGCGCACAGCAGGGCGGGTACCCGTACCCGCCCCAGCAGCCCCATTACCAGCAGCAGCCGCAGCAGTACCAGCAGCCGCAGCAGCCTCCGCAGTACCGGCCGCCCGCCCCGCCTCCGCAGCAGTACCAGCAGCCCCAGTACCAGCAGCCGCAGCAGCCCCAGCCGTACGCGCCCGCCCCGGCGCCCCGGCAGGCTCAGCCGCCCGCCGCGCCCCCGGCCGCCCGGCCCCCGCGCGAGCCCCGGCAGCGCAGCGCCAACCCGATGCGCATCCCCGGCCTGGGCTGTCTCAAGGGCTGCCTCTTCCTGGTGCTCCTCTTCTTCGTGGGCGGCTGGCTCATCTGGGAGCTGACCCCGCTCCAGGACTGGATCGGCACCACCAAGGGCTGGTGGGACCAGCTCGGCACCTGGATCTCGGACGTCACCGACCAGTTCGGCTCCAGCGCCCCGTAACGCCCCGTCGCGCCGCCTCCCGTCCGGGCCCCGAAGGGTCCGGACGGGCCCGCGCGGGGCCCCGGTAGCCGCGACTTCATGGATTTGTCGACTTCTGGGGGATGATTTCCCCCGCAGAAGTGAAGGTCGCGGCGTTCAGGGGCGTGCAACCCCCCTCCGGCCGCGTAGCTTTGGTGCGTACGTCAGCGGTTGAGGGAGCAGTCGTGGCACGGAAGATCGGCAGCCGGTACACCGCTCACCAGATCCTGGGACGCGGCAGCGCCGGCACGGTGTGGCTCGGGGAGGGACCGGACGGACCGGTCGCGATCAAGCTGCTCCGCGAGGACCTCGCCTCCGACCAGGAGCTCGTGGGCCGCTTCGTCCAGGAACGCAGCGCCCTGCTCGGCCTCGGACACCCCCGCGTGGTCGCCGTCCGCGACCTCGTCGTGGACGGCAACGACCTCGCCCTGGTCATGGAACTCGTCCGCGGCACCGACCTGCGCACCCGACTCGACCGGGAACGGCGGCTCGCCCCCGAGGCGGCCGTGGCCATCGTCGCGGACGTGGCCGACGCCCTGGCCGCCGCGCACGCCGCCGGAGTGGTCCACCGCGACGTCAAGCCCGAGAACGTCCTCCTCGACATGCAGGGCCCCCTCGGCCCCGGCGGCTCCCACCCGGCCCTCCTCACCGACTTCGGCGTGGCCAAGCTGATCGACACCCCGCGCCGGGCCGCCGGCGGCCCGGCGGGCGGCTCCGGCACGCCCCGCACCCGCATCATCGGCACGCCCGACTACCTCGCCCCCGAGATCGTGGAGGGGCTGCCGCCGCGCGCGGCCGTGGACATCTACGCCCTCGCCACCGTCCTCTACGAGCTGCTGGCCGGCTTCACGCCCTTCGGCGGCGGCCACCCCGGGGCGGTGCTGCGCCGACACGTCACCGAGACCGTGGTCCCGCTCCCCGGGATCCCCGACGAGCTGTGGCAGCTGATGGTGCAGTGCCTGGCCAAGGCGCCGGCCTCCCGGCTGCGGGCCTCCGAGCTGTCCGCGCGGCTGCGGGAGCTGCTGCCCCTGCTGGCCGGCATGCCCCCGCTGGACGTGGACGAGCCCGACGACCTGGAGGCCGCGGAGGGCGTGCCCGCGGGGGCTCCGGGTGCCGCCGGCGGTCCGGACGGTGACGAGGGAGCGCGGGAGCCCGTGCGCCGCCGGGGCGCGGTGCCGCTGGTCCCGGGCGGCTCGGTGGACGCGAAGGACTCCAACCGCGACACCCACACCTCGATGCGGGTGCCCGGTCCCGAGGAGCTGGCGGGCGGCGCGCTGGGTACCGCCCGGGTGCCCCGGACGGCGGGGGCCCCGCGGCCGGGCTCGGCCCGGCACCGGGCCGAGGCCGTGCGCAAGCGGCGGCTGGTGCTGACCACGGCCGCGGTGCTGCTGGCGGGGGCCATCGGGGCGGGCGCGGCCTGGCTGGCCGCCCCCTCGGACGAGGGCCCGGCCCCGCAGGACAGCAAGCAGTCGGTGCCGCACACCCCCTGAGGACGTGCGCCCCGTGCGGACGCGCACCCCGGTCCGCACGCCGACCGGTCGCCCCGCGCGTCGGGCCCCCGAGTCGGGCCGCCCGCCGGGGGTCGGCGGCCCGTACCGGTCAGCCGAGCAGCTCCGGGTGGTGGCGGCGGGCCACCTCCGGGTGCGCGCGGACCCAGCCCTTGAGCTCGTTGCGGCCGTACTGGGCGTGCAGCGGGTTCGAGGAGTCGTGGGCCACGCCCGGGGCGTCCGCGAGGTAGGCGCCCGGCACGGTCTCGATCACGGCGTCCAGGCGCGGGTTGTAGAAGAAGGGGACGGAGAAACGTTCCGTCGCGCCGGGGGGACTCACCACGCGGTGGTCGGTGGCCACCAGGTAGCCCTCCGTGGCGATCTCCAGGAGCTCGCCCAGGTTCACCACGAAGGCGCCCTCCAGCGGGGGCACGTCCACGAAGCCGCCGTCCTTCACCACCTGGAGCCCGCCCACCGCGTCCTGGAGCAGCAGGGTCAGGAAGCCGTAGTCCTTGTGCGCGCCCACGCCCTGGTCGGCGCCGCTCGGGGCGGACCCCGGGTAGCGGATCAGCTTGGTGTGCAGGTGGGGCCGGTCCGCGAAGGCCGCGTCGAAGAAGTCCTGCGGGGCCCCGATCGAGGCCAGCAGCTCCCGCAGCAGCCGGTGGGCCACCTCGGCCAGCCGCCGCTGCCACTCCAGGACCACGGGCTCCAGCTCCGGCAGGGCCGCGGGCCACTGGTTGGGCCCCTCCAGCCACAGGAAGGCCGGGTCCTCGGGGCCGAGCTCCGGGGCGGGCCGTTCGGCGCCCACGTCCAGCTGGTCCCGCCAGTCCGAGGCCCCGCCGGTGAGCTCGTGCCCGATCCGGGTGTAGCCCCGGAAGTGCGGGGAGTTCAGGTTCGACAGCGCCACCCGGTCGGCCTCCGGCAGCTCGAAGAAGCGCCTGGTCAGATCGAGGATGCGGGCGGTCTCGGCGGGGGTGATCCCGTGGCCGGTCAGGTGCAGGAAGCCGGTGTCCCGGGCGGCGGCGTGCAGCTCCCGCCGGAAGTCCGCCACCTGCGCCGGGTCGTCCGCCCGGGAGAGGTCCAGGACGGGCAGTGCGGGGGAGGGCGCGGGGGTCGTGGGCGCCGGGGAAGGGGTGGCGGCTGCTGCGGAAGGGGCGGCGGACGGGTGCGCGGACGGCATGACGGCTCCGTTTCGGATGTCACGGGTCCCTGCCCCGGAGAGTGGCGGGGCGGCGGCACGGGGTCCAGCGGGGTGGGCTAAGGCTCCGGAGCCGCGGGCGGGACCGGTTGGAAGCAGGCGGGGCTAAGCGCTTGGTTCTGGTCCGGCGGCAGACAACTCATGCTGGTGACGCGCATGAAGTCCACATGGCGTCGGCGCACGAGAAGAAGGGTCATAGCCAGAGGGTACGCCGTGTTCCGGCCGGGACGAACCGAGGGATCCGGCCTGGCAGGACGGGTCCGGCCGGGGACCAGCTAGGCTGGGGGCGTGGCAGTCGTCGATGTTTCCGAAGAGCTGAAGTCCCTCTCCTCGACCATGGGGTCGATCGAGGCCGTCCTGGACCTCGACAAGCTGAGGGCAGACATTGCCGTGCTCGAGGAGCAGGCCGCGGCCCCGTCCCTGTGGGACGACCCGGAGGCGGCCCAGAAGATCACGAGCAAGCTTTCCCACCTCCAGGCCGAGGTCCGCAAGACCGAGGCGCTGCGCGGCCGCATCGACGACCTCGCCGTCCTCTTCGACCTGGCCGAGGAGATGGACGACGCGGACACCCGCGCCGAGGCCGAGGCCGAGCTGGTCGCCGTCCGCAAGGCGCTGGACGAGATGGAGGTCCGCACCCTGCTGTCCGGCGAGTACGCCGAGCGGGAGGCGCTGGTCAACATCCGCGCCGAGGCCGGTGGCGTGGACGCCTCCGACTTCGCCGAGCGCCTCCAGCGCATGTACCTGCGCTGGGCCGAGCGCCACGGCTACTCCACCGAGGTCTACGAGACCTCGTACGCGGAAGAGGCCGGCATCAAGTCCACGACCTTCGTGGTCAAGGCGCCGTACGCCTACGGCACCCTCTCCGTGGAGCAGGGCACCCACCGCCTGGTCCGCATCTCGCCCTTCGACAACCAGGGCCGCCGCCAGACCTCCTTCGCGGGCGTCGAGGTGCTCCCGGTCGTCGAGACCAGCGACCACGTCGAGATCGACGAGTCCGAGCTGCGCGTGGACGTGTACCGCGCCTCCGGCCCCGGCGGCCAGGGCGTCAACACCACCGACTCGGCGGTGCGCATCACGCACATCCCGACCGGCATCGTGGTGTCCTGCCAGAACGAGCGCTCGCAGATCCAGAACAAGGCCAGCGCCATGAACGTCCTCCAGGCCAAGCTGCTGGAGCGGCGCCGCCAGGAGGAGCAGGCCAGGATGGACGCCCTCAAGGACGGCGGCAGCTCCTGGGGCAACCAGATGCGCTCCTACGTCCTGCACCCGTACCAGATGGTCAAGGACCTGCGGACCGAGTTCGAGGTCGGCAACCCGCAGGCGGTGCTCGACGGCGAGATCGACGGCTTCCTGGAGGCGGGCATCCGCTGGCGGAAGCAGCAGGAGACCGCGAGCTAGGCCGTGTCTTCCGGATCTTGCCTGGCCCGCGCCGCCTGGCACCGCACCTCGCGGCACTGCGCGCGTTCCGCGCTTCGTCTCGGCTCCTCTTCGAGGACCTTGGAGGCCGAGCTGCCGGAAAGCCTGATTACGTCCAGTAGGCAGGCTTCCCGGCGCCTTGCGATGCACGGCACCAGACGCCGCGGGCCTCACCGGCAAGATCCAAAAGACACGACCTAGTACGACGCGCGCGACGCGACCGAACGTACCGAGGGCCCGGAGCGGGAAGCTCCGGGCCCTCGGCCGTGCCGCGTGTGCGGCCGTGCATACGATCGGTTGCGTGCCCGGAGGCTACGCGTGCTGCGCCACCAGGGCCAGCGCGGCCACCAGCACCACCAGGAGTGCGAAGAGCGCCATCGGGTTCAGACCGGCGAAGGGGCTCTCCTGCTGGAGGCGCTCCCGGTTCGCCCGGCACACCGGGCAACGGCCCTGTTCGACGGGCGCCGCGCAGTTCGCGCACACGAGCCGGTCATATGTCATGCGCTCTCCTCCTCTCGTCCCCTGAAGAACAACGCCAAAGGGAAGCGGACCGTTCCCCCTCCCACTGTGCCGGCTTCGAAGGCATTCGGCGCGGCCCGTCGGAGGATCGGTCGGGGAACGCGGACATTCCAGGCAAGTACGGACGCCGGCTGCCTTCCGTGCGCCCGGTCGCGTATGGTCACGCACACCTACCCCCGGCGACCGTGGTGCACCCGTGATCCGATTCGACAACGTCTCCAAGTCCTACCCGAAGCAGAACCGGCCCGCGCTCAGAGAGGTCTCCCTGGAGATCACCAAGGGCGAGTTCGTCTTCCTGGTCGGCTCCTCCGGCTCCGGCAAGTCCACCTTCCTGCGGCTGATCCTCCGCGAGGAGCGGGCCAGCCACGGCCAGGTGCACGTGCTGGGCAAGGACCTCGCCCGCCTGTCCAACTGGAAGGTCCCGCAGATGCGGCGCCAGCTGGGCACGGTGTTCCAGGACTTCCGGCTCCTCCCCAACAAGACGGTCGCGCAGAACGTCGCCTTCGCCCAGGAGGTGATCGGGAAGCCGCGCGGGGAGATCCGCAAGGCGGTCCCGCAGGTCCTGGACCTGGTCGGCCTCGGCGGCAAGGAGGAGAGGATGCCCGGTGAGCTCTCCGGTGGTGAGCAGCAGCGCGTGGCCATCGCGCGGGCCTTCGTCAACCGGCCGTCCCTGCTGATCGCGGACGAGCCGACCGGCAACCTCGACCCGCAGACCTCGGTCGGGATCATGAAGCTGCTGGACCGGATCAACCGGACCGGCACGACCGTCATCATGGCCACCCACGACCAGCAGATCGTGGACCAGATGCGCAAGCGCGTCATCGAACTCGAACAGGGCCGTCTCGTGCGCGACCAGCATCGCGGCGTCTACGGCTACCAGCACTGAAAGGTCGCAGAAGACGCCATGCGCGCGCAGTTCGTCCTGTCGGAGATCGGTGTCGGTCTCCGTCGGAATCTGACCATGACCTTCGCGGTCGTCATCTCCGTGGCCCTGTCGCTGGCCCTGTTCGGCGGTTCCCTGCTGATGCGGGACCAGGTCAGCCAGATGAAGGGCTACTGGTACGACAAGGTCAACGTCTCGATCTACCTGTGCAACAAGAACGAGGCCGAGACCGGGGGCGGGGCCACCTGCGCCAAGGGTGCGGTGACCGCCGACCAGAAGAAGCAGATCGAGTCCGAGCTCAAGAAGATGGACCTCGTCGACTCCGTGACCTACGAGTCGGCCGACGAGGCGTACAAGCACTACAAGGAGCAGTTCGGCGACACCCCGCTGGCGGCCTCCATCACCCCTGACCAGATGCAGGAGTCCTTCCGGGTCAAGCTCAAGGACCCCGAGAAGTACGAGGTGATCACCACCGCCTTCAGCGGGCGGGACGGGGTGCAGTCGGTGCAGGACCAGCGGACCGTGCTGGACAACCTCTTCCGGCTCCTCGGCTACCTGAACTGGGCCGCCCTCCTGGTCATGTTGATCATGCTGGTGGTGGCGCTGCTGCTGATCGTCAACACGGTGCGCGTCTCGGCGTTCAGCCGTCGGCGAGAGACCGGGATCATGCGGCTGGTGGGTGCCTCCAGCTTCTACATCCAGGTGCCGTTCATCATGGAGGCGGCCTTCGCCGGTCTCATCGGCGCGGTGATCGCCTGCGTGATGCTGGCCTCGGGCCAGTACTTCGTGATCGACCACGGGGCGGCGCTGCGCGAGAAGATGGAGCTGATCAACTTCATCGGGTGGGACGCGGTGGTCACCAAGCTGCCGCTGGTGCTCGCCATCGGCGTGCTGATGCCCTCCGTTGCCGCCTTCGTGGCGTTGCGCAAGTACCTGAAGGTGTGACGAGCGCCCCGGGGGTGGTTTTCCCGACCCGCCGTCCCCCGGGGGGCGTTGTCCTAGACTCGGCGCCATGCCGGGCAGCCCCGTCTCCTGTCTCCGGCCCCGCGACCTGCGTCGCGGGGCCGTTCTCACGTTGGTCTTCCTCGGGGTGATCGGGACGGCCGCGGCCACCGGCTGCTGGGAGCGCGAGGAGCCCCTCGGTGCCGTCGGCGCGGTCGGTGTCGCGGGGGCCGCCGGGTCCGTGGCGCCCTCGGCCCGCGCGTCGGTTCCGGCCGGCGCGGGGACGGCCGCGGGTACGGATTCCACGGCGGCGGAACGGGCCGCACGGCCGCGGACGGCCGACCGGGCCGCGGTGGCCAGGGCCGCCGCCGAGGCGATGGCCGACGGGAAGTCGGCCAAGGAGGCGGCCGCCGAGGTCGTCAGCCGCAGCGGGGACCGCTGGGGGGTGGTCTACGACCCCGCCGAGTACGCCGAGTTCGAGGAATCCCTGCACGGCGGCTACACCGGGGTCGGACTGCGCGTCGCGCCGGCCCGGGGCGGCCGGATCACGGTGGCCCGGGTCCGCCCCGACGGGCCCGCGGCGCGGGCCGGGATCCGCGCCGGCGACCGACTGGACACCGTGGACGGGCACCGGGTGACCGGAGCGTCCCCCGCCGAGGTCGTGGCCCTGCTGCGCGGGGCGGAGCGGAGCGCCGGGGTGGGCACCCCGGTGGTGCTGGTCACGGAGCGGGCCGGGCGGACGCGTACGGACACCCTGCGGCGGGAACGGCTGCGCACCGAAGCGGTGACGGTGCGGCGGCTGTCCGGCGGGGTGACCGTGATCCGGGTGGCCTCCTTCACCAAGGGGTCCGGGGAGCTGGTCCGGGAGGCCGTGCGGTCGGCCCCGGCCGGCGGCGGGGTGATGTTGGACCTGCGGGGCAACCGCGGCGGACTGGTCAGCGAGGCCGTGGCGGCCGCCTCGGCCTTCCTGGACGGCGGGCTGGTGGCCACGTACGACGTGCGCGGGGCCCAGCGGGCCCTGTACGCCCAGCGGGGCGGGGACACGGGGCGGCCGCTGGTGGCGCTGGTGGACGGCGGCACGATGAGCGCGGCCGAGCTGGTCACGGGCGCCCTGAAGGACCGGGGGCGGGCGGTGACCGTCGGGACCCGCACCTTCGGCAAGGGGTCGGTGCAGATGCCGACGGAGTTGCCGGACGGTTCGGTGGCGGAGCTGACGGTCGGCCTGTACCGGACCCCGGAGGGGCACAGCGTGGACGGGCGGGGGATCGTGCCGGACCTCGCGGTGGGGGAGCGGGCCGAGGAGCGGGCCCGCGCGGTATTGGGTGGCCTCGGGGGCGGGTCGTAGTGCGAAAATGACCGCACTATGGCAAAGGAACAAGGGCGCAAGCTGATCGCGCAGAACAAGAAGGCGCGGCACGACTACACGATCCTCGACACGTACGAGTGCGGGCTGGTGCTGACCGGCACCGAGGTGAAGTCGCTGCGGCAGGGGCGGGCCTCCCTGGTGGACGGCTTCGTGCAGATCGACGGGCACGAGGCGTGGCTGCACCAGGTGCACGTGCCCGAGTACACCCAGGGGACGTGGACCAACCACAGCGCGCGGCGCAAGCGGAAGCTGCTGATGCACCGGGCCGAGATCGACAAGCTGGAGTCGAAGGCGCAGGAGACGGGTCACACGATCGTGCCCCTCGCCCTGTACTTCAAGGACGGCCGGGCGAAGGTCGAGATCGCGCTGGCGAAGGGCAAGAAGGAGTACGACAAGCGGCAGACGCTGCGGGAGAAGCAGGACACCCGCGAGACGAGCCGGGCCATCGCGGCGGCGCGGCGCAAGCAGCGCGGCTAAAAGGCTTGGCATCCCGTGGCGCGCTTCGCGTACCATGGGCACAGCACCGCCCCCCCCGGGGTGGGGCACCTTGTAAAAAGAACATGGGGATGATCGGTTTCGACAGCGGCTGTCGAAACAGGAGAAGCGAGCCGAGGAAGCGGCAATGATCTCGTAAACCATATGTCGCAACCAATAATCGCCAACACCAAGAGCGATAACTCCCGCTTCGCCCTCGCTGCCTAATTTTAGGTAACGAACAGAAGCCTCTGTGAGGAGCGTCAGCCCGGGGATGGTCCCGACCCGGATCCTGGCGTCATCAAGGGATCTAAACCTCCACCTCCGGTCACGGGGGGTGGGGGGAAATCAAACAGTGACTGAGCCCGTCGGAGACTTGTCCGCGTGATCTCCGGGGCTGAGAAACTCATAGCGGACTGCGCTCGGAGAAGTCCTTTTTCTGCACCGTTGGACGCGGGTTCGATTCCCGCCATCTCCACTCATCCCATGTGGGCGAAGGCCCCGCCACCGGCACCCCCGGCGGCGGGGCCTTCGTCGTGCCCGGTGTCAGGCGGTGTAGTGGTACCGGGCCTTGATGATCTTCACCTGCTTGTCGTCCGCCCGGTAGACGAGCCGGTGTTCGTCGTCGATCCGGCGGGACCAGTAGCCGGACAAGTCGCCCTTCAGGGGCTCCGGTTTGCCGATGCCGGTGAAGGGCGTCCGTTGGATCTCCGCGATGAGGCGCACGATCCGCCGGGCCATCTTCGTGTCCGACGCCAGCCAGAAGAGGAAGTCCTCCCATGCGGCCGGGTCGAATCGAATGTCCCTCACTCCCCGCCCGCCAGGTCATGCAGCTCTTCCAGGCCCTTCGGGATGTCTTCCGAGGCCGCTCGATCGCGCGCCACCGCCTCCATGAGCCGCTGGGCGTTCGCGGGGGAGCGCAGCAGGTAGACCGTCTCCTGCCAGGCGTCGTAGTCGTCGGCCGACATGAGGACGGCGTCGCCGTTCTTCGAGCTGATCCGTATCGGGACGTGGTCGTTGTTCACCCGCTCGATGAGCGGGAAGAGGGTCTTGCGTGCTTCGCTGGCGCTGATCGGCATCGGGGCCTCCGCTCTCGTCCGTACCTGTTCATGGTACGAGAGTCGTACCGGATTGCGGTACGCGTCGAGTACGGGCCAGGGGGAGGGCCGCTGTGAGGGAGAGGAGGGCGGCGGCGGTGGGGGTGAGGTAGGCGGGGGCCGGGGTGAGGGCCTCGACGGCGGTGCCCGCCGCGGCGGCGCCCGCGGCGATCCCGGTGAGCAGGGCGGTGACGGCCAGGGTCATGCCCTCGTTGAGGCGGTCCGGCGGGGTCATCCGCTGCACCAGGGCCATGCCCGTGACCATCGTCGGCGCGGTGGCCATGCCGGCCGCCAGCAGGGCCAGGCCCAGCAGCGGCAGGGAGCCGGAGGAGGCGGCCGCGTACGGCAGGCACATCAGGGCGGCCATCACGGCCACGCACAGCAGCAGGCGGCGGCGGGGGGCGGCGGCCGCGGGGAGCAGGCCGTAGGCCAGCCCGGCCAGGCAGGAGCCGAGGGCCTGGAGGGCCAGGACCGGGCCGGAGGCGCCGCCCAGCCCGCGCGCGTCCAGATGGGCGATCGAGACCACCTCCATGGAGCCGAAGACCGCGCCCGTGGCCGCGAACAGCACCAGCAGGCCGGGCATCCCGGGGGCCCGCAGCGGGGCCGGGCCGCGGGCCACCCGCCCGGACGGCGGCGGTTCGGTGGACCGGCAGGCGGTGAACAGCAGCATCCCGGTGAGCAGCAGCGCCGCCGCGGTCAGGGTGCCCGCCTCCGGGAAGAGGCCCGCGCACAGGGCCGCGGCCAGGACCGGGCCGAACATGAAGCACGCCTCGTCCGCGGCCTGTTCGAAGGAGTTGGCGGTGTGCCGGGCTGCCGGGTCGGCGTGCAGCAGGTGCGCCCAGCGGGCCCGGGCCAGGCCGCCGATGTTGGGGGTGGTCGCGGTGGCGGCGTACGCGAGGAACAGCGTCCAGTCCGGGGCGCCGGTCCGCACGCACAGCACCAGGAGCAGGGAGCCGAGGACGGCGACGGCCGTGGCGGGCACCGCCACGCGGGCCTGTCCGTACCGGTCCACCAGGCGGGCCGTCCAGGGGGCCACCACGGCCGTGGCGGCCAGCCCCGTGGCCGTCACCGCGCCGGCCAGGGCGTAGGAGCCGCGCTGTCCGGCGATCATCATCACCGCGCTGACCCCGAACATGCCCATGGGCAGCCGGGCCACCAGGTTCCCGGCGGTGAAGGCACGCGCGCCGGGTGTGCGGAACAGCCGCCGGTACGGGCCCGTGGGGCGGGTCGGGCGGGCGGGGGGAGGTCCGGTCGGGGCGGGTCGGGGCGCGGCGAGGACCAGGGTGTCGCCGGTGACGGTGAGGAGGGGCCGGTGCATGGGGATCAGCCTCCGGCCGGAGGCCGCCGCCGGTCCAACACCTCTTCCGTGGCCTTTCACGCACCCCTGTTGTTAATGTGCCGCGGTGACCGAGTTCCTCGACCCCCGGCTGCTGCGCGGATTCCTCGCCGTCGCCGAGGACCTGCACTTCACCCGCGCCGCCGCCCGCCTGTTCGTGGCCCAACAGGCGCTCAGCCGTGACGTCCGCGGCCTCGAACGGACCCTGGGCGCCGAGCTGTTCGTCCGCACCACCCGGCAGGTCGCCCTCACCCCGGACGGGGAGCGGCTGCTCCCGCACGCCCGCCGGGTGCTCGCCGCGCACCGGTCGCTGTCCGAGGCGTTCGCCGGGGCCCGCCCCCTCCTGGTGGACCTCAACACCGACGGGCCCAGCACCGGCCGCGCCGTCCTGGAACACGCCCGCGAACTCGCCCCCGGCTGCGAGCTGATGGCCCGCTTCGAGAGCGGACTGACGCACAGCGCCGCCGAGATCGCCGCCGGCCGCCTCGACGTTGCCTTCGGCCGGTTCGCCGGGCTCGCCCCGGGGCTACGGTACGGACTGTCCCAGCAGCCCGTCCGGTACGAGCCGCTGGCGGTGCTGCTGCCCGACGGGCACCCGCTGGCCGGGCGGGAGACGGTGCGGCTCGACGAGCTCGCCGGGGAGACCCTGTACGCCGGGGCCGGGAACCCGCGCACCCGCGAGTGGACCGACCTGGCCCGGGCCCTCTTCGAGGGCCGCGGCATCGCCCTGGCCCCGCCCGCGCCCGTGGCCATGGGCAAGGAGGAGTTCCGGCGGGTGATGGCCAAGACCGGCAACCCGGTCCTGGCCACCGTGGACTTCGCCCGCCTGCCCGGTACCGTCAACCGGCCCCTGACCTGCCCCGTCCCGCTGTCCCCGCTCTCCCTGGTGTGGCGCCGGGGGCTGCGCCACCCCGGCCTGGACGCCCTGCGCGCCGCCGCCGGTGCCCTCGCCGCCCGGCACGGCTGGCTGGACCGGCCCGCGGACTCCTGGCTGCCCGGACCCGACGAGGAGGTCATGCGCGGACCCTCCTGACCGGCCCGCCCCCGGCGGCCGGCTCACACCGCCCGGACGCCCCGGGTGAGAGCAACGTTCCGCGCCGGTCACCCCGCGGGCACGGGCACCGAAACGCGCCGCTCCTACGGTCGGCCCCACCGGACACCACCGCAGGGGAGGCACGAGATGACCGCAGCGCGTACGGGCGGCCGCTGGATCGCACACTGGGACCCGGAGGACGAGCGCTTCTGGCGCGAGACCGGCGAGCGCACCGCCCGCCGCAACCTCGTCTACTCCGTGCTCTCCGAGCACATCGGCTTCTCCGTGTGGACCCTCTGGCCGGTGCTGGTGCTCTTCATGGGCCCCGAGTACGGCATCGACCCCGCCGGGAAGTTCTTCCTCATCGGCACCGCCACGCTCGTCGGCGCCCTCGTGCGGGTCCCGTACACCTTCGCCGTCGCCCGCTTCGGCGGCCGCAACTGGACCGTCTTCAGCGCCCTGTTGCTGCTCGCCCCCACCACCGCCGCCCTGCTGGTCATGGAACCGGGCACCTCCTACGGCACCTTCCTGCTGGTCGCCGCCCTCACCGGGGTCGGCGGCGGCAACTTCGCCTCCTCCATGACCAACATCAACGCCTTCTTCCCGCTCCGGCGGAAGGGCTGGGCCCTCGGACTCAACGCGGGCGGCGGCAACATCGGCGTCCCCGTGGTGCAGCTCGCCGGACTGCTCGTCATCGGCACCGCGGGCGCCGGCCACCCCCGGCTGCTCCTCGCCGCCTACCTGCCGCTCATCCTCCTCGCCGCCGTCCTCGCCGCCCTGCGCATGGACAACCTGGCCCCCGTCCGCAACGACACCGGGGCCGTCCGCGAAGCGCTCCGCGAGCGGCACACCTGGATCATGGCCTTCCTGTACGTGGGCACCTTCGGCTCCTTCATCGGCTACGGCTTCGCCTTCGGGCTGGTCCTCCAGACCCAGTTCGGCCGCACCCCGCTCCAGGCCGCCTCCCTCACCTTCATCGGGCCGCTGCTCGGCTCCCTGGCCCGACCCGTCGGCGGGCGACTCGCCGACCGCTCCGGCGGGGCCCGCGTCACCCTCGCCGCCTTCGTGGCCATGGCCGCCGCCACCGGACTGGTCCTGCTGGCCTCCGTACGCGACTCCCTGCCGCTCTTCCTCACCGGATTCACCGCCCTGTTCCTGCTCAGCGGCCTCGGCAACGGCTCCACGTACAAGATGATCCCCGGCATCTTCCAGGCCCGGGCCCTGGCCCGCGGCCTGACCGGGGAGGCGGCCGACGCCTCCGGCCGACGGCTCTCCGGCGCCGCCATGGGACTGATCGGAGCGGTCGGCGCCCTCGGCGGGCTCGGCATCAACCTCGTCTTCCGCGAGGCGTTCCTGCGCTCCGGCTCCGGCACCGCCGCCTTCCTGACCTTCCTCGGCTTCTACGCCGCGTGCTGCGCCGTCACCTGGGCGGTATACCTTCGCCGACCCGCCCCGGCCCCCGGCGCGCACGACCCTGCCGGCGCCGAGCCCGCCGGCCCGGTCCGGCTCGGCTACGCCGAGGTGTGAGCCGCCCCTCCCCGCAGGCAGCCGCGTTACGGCGCGGAAACACGGCCGAACCGGGCCCGTCACGGCCCGTTGGCAGGCTCGGTCCGGCCGCAGACCCGATCCGTCCGCCGCGCCGCTCCCGGCGGGCCGCCGACCCCGCGCAAGGCAGGTCACCATGGCTGAGAGAACACCCCCGCACCCCGGCGGACTGAACGGGTTCACCGTCGGGGTGACCGCCGCCCGGCGCGCCGACGAACTCGGCGCGCTCCTCGCGCGCCGCGGGGCCGCCGTCCAGCACGCCCCCGCCCTGCGGATCGTGCCGCTCGCCGACGACGGCGAACTCCTCGCCGCCACCCGGGAACTCATCGACCACGCCCCCGACGCCGTGGTGGCCACCACCGCCATCGGCTTCCGCGGCTGGATCGAGGCCGCCGACGGCTGGGGCACCGGCGAAGCCCTCCTCGACCGGCTCCGCGGGGCCGAACTCCTCGCCCGCGGACCCAAGGTCAAGGGCGCCGTCCGCGCCGCCGGTCTCGCCGAATCCTGGTCCCCCGCCTCCGAATCCCTCGCCGAGGTCCTCGACCGGCTGCTCGGCGCCGGGGTCGCGGGCCGCCGCATCGCCCTCCAACTGCACGGCGAACCCCTGCCCGGCTTCGTCGAGGCACTCCGGGCCGCCGGCGCCGACGTGGTCGTCGTCCCCGTCTACCGCTGGCTGCCCCCCGAGGAGCCCGCCCCCCTGGACCGGCTCCTCGACTCCCTCGCCGCCCGCACCCTCGACGCCGTCACCTTCACCTCCGCCCCCGCCGCCGCCTCCCTACTGGCCCGCGCCGAGAGCCGCGGCCTGCTGCCCCGGGTCCTGGACGCCCTCCGCGCCGACGTGCTCGTGGCCTGCGTCGGACCCGTCACCGCCCTGCCCCTCCAGGCCCGCGAAGTCCCCACCCTGCACCCCGAACGCTTCCGTCTCGGCCCCCTGGTCTCCCTCCTCTGCGCCGAACTGCCCGCCCGCGCCCGGGTGCTCTCCGTCGCCGGCCACCGGCTGGAGATCCGCGGACACGCCGTCCTCGTCGGCACCGAGCTGCGCACCGTACCGCCCGCCGGCATGGCCCTGCTGCGCGCCCTGGCCCGCCGACCCGGCTGGGTCGTGCCCCGCGCCGAACTGCTCCGGGCCCTGCCCGGCGCGGGCCGCGACGAGCACGCCGTGGAGACCGCCATGGCCCGGCTCCGGGCCGCCCTCGGCACCCCCCAGCTCATCCAGACCGTGGTCAAACGCGGCTACCGGCTCTCCCTGGACGCCCGCGCCGACACCAAGTACGGCCCGCCGTGACCGGGTACGGGCCCCGGCCCCGGGGACGCGGCGCACGACCGGCCCCGCCCCCGATCCGGGCCGCCCGGGGCCGGGACCGCGCCACACGGCCCCGGTAGGGTGGCCCGATGATCGTCAACGGGGTGGAGATGCGGCCGCTGCGGCCGGAAGACGCCCGGCCACTGGCCGAGGCGCTCGTACGCAACCTGGACTACCTGGCCCCCTACGAGCCGCCCAGGCCCGCGGACTTCCACACCGAGCAGGGCCAGCGCCTGCGCGTCGCGGAGCTCCTCGAAGCCCGCGCCGCCCTCCGCAGCGTGCCCTGGGTCCTCCAGGACACCGCCGACGGCCGGATCGCCGGGGCCGTCAACCTCAACAACCTCGTCCTCGGCCCCTTCCGCTCCTCCAGCGTGGGCTACTGGATCGGCGAGGAGTACCGCGGCCGCGGCCTGGCCACCGCCGCCGTCGCCGAGGTCACCCGGGCAGCCCGCGACGAGTTCGGCCTGCACCGCCTCGAAGCCGGCACCCTCCTCGACAACCACGCCTCCCAGCGCGTCCTGCTGAAGTCGGGCTTCGAACCCTTCGGCACCGCCCCGAACTACCTGTACATCGACGGCGCCTGGCGGGACCACCGGCTCTTCCAGAAGCTCCTCCACGGCGACCCGCCCGGCCCGCTCCCCGCCCCGCCCGCCGGCGACGCCTGACCGGAGCCGCCCCGCCCCGCGCCCGGATCCGGACCGCCCGGCGGGGTTCCGGTCCGGGCCGACCGGGTGCACTCTGACGGGGGCGGGTCCGGCGCCGCAGGGCGCCCCCGATCCGCCGCTCCGGCGTGTGCACAGACCCTTCGAGCTACCGGCGAGGCGGTGACGGCATGAACGCGCACGGGCTGTGGTTCGACTCCGGACGGACCTGCCTGGACCTACTGGCGACCGGCGGCCCCGAACGCCTGTCCGGCCCCGCCGAACTCCACCGCTGGCTCCTGGGCGCCGGACTCCTCCCGCCCGGACCCGCCCGCCGCCCCGTCCCCGTGGACGGCGGCTGGCCACCCCGCTTCCGGGCCCTCCGCGCCGACCTCGCCCCCCTGGTCCGCGCCGCCCTCCCCGCCCCGCCCCCCGGCTCCGCGCCCCGCCCCGCGACACCCCGGCTCCCCGCCGCCGCCCTGGCCCGGGTCAACACCCTGGCCCTCCTGGCACCCCCCGGACTGTGCGCCGTCCGCGGGGCCGACGGCGCCCTCGTCCGCGAGCTCCGCGGGGCCGACTGCGGAGCCCTGCTCGCCGCCGTCGCCCGGGACGCCGTCGAACTCCTCACCGACCCCGCCGAACGCGCCCTGCTCCGCGCCTGCGCCGGCGACGGCTGCACCCGCCTCTACCTGGACGCCTCCCGCGGCCACCGCCGCCTCTGGTGCTCCAGCGAGCTCTGCGGCAACCGCGAACGGGTGGCCCGACACCGCCGCCGCACCCTCGCCGACCGCCCCGCGTGAGCGGCCCCCGGCACCCCGCACCCCCGGCCGGCTCGCCACGACACCCCGGACCGGGCCCGGCCCACCCGGCTTCCCGGAAACGGCGGGTGCGGGCACGGCCCGCCGTCGCGTACGGTTGACGGTCGCCCACGCACGTCAGAAGGGGGCCCCGGTGGCCGCGCAGGATGCCGTCGATCACACGGTCGGTACCACGGCAGATTCCGTCCGCGATCGTGAGATCGCGGTCGAGCAGAAGCACCTCGACCAGGTGTACCGCCGCTTGGAGGAGAAGATCCACGAGGCGGAGTTCCTGATGAACGACGCGGCCAAGCGCGGGCAGGTCGGCACGCCCGGCGCCCTCGCCGAACGCGACGCCCAGGTCTTCCGCGCGGGCATCCACCTCAACCGGCTCAACAACGAGTTCGAGGACTTCCTCTTCGGACGCATCGACCTCCTCCGCGGCAAGGACGGCGAACGCGGCCCCGACGGCGCCCACACCTCCGTGGAGCCCGCCGACGACGCCGTCCGCGAGGACCGCACCGCCGACATCGAGGAGACCCTCCACATCGGCCGCATCGGCGTCCTCGACTCCGACTACTCCCCGCTCGTCATCGACTGGCGGGCGCCGGCCGCCGCCCCGTTCTACCGCTCCACCCCCAAGGAACCCGGCCGGGTGGTCCGCCGCCGCGTCATCCGCTCCAAGGGCCGCAAGGTACTCGGCGTCGAGGACGACCTGATGCGCCCCGAGGTCACCGCCCACCTCGACGGGGCCGAACTCCCCGTCATCGGCGACGGTGCCCTCATGGCCGCCCTCGGCCGGGCCCGCACCCACACGATGCGCGACATCGTCTCCTCCATCCAGGCCGAACAGGACCTGGTCATCCGGGCCCCCGCCGCCTCCGTCGCGGAGGTCTCCGGCGGCCCCGGCACCGGCAAGACCGCCGTGGCCCTGCACCGCGCCGCCTACCTCCTCTACCAGGACCGCCGCCGCTACTCCGGCGGCATCCTGATCGTCTCCCCGACCCCGCTGCTCGTCGCCTACACCGAGGGCGTGCTGCCCTCCCTCGGCGAGGAGGGGCAGGTCGCCATCCGCGCCCTGGGCTCCCTGGTCGACGGGGCCGAGGCCACCGCCTACGACGAACCGGCCACCGCCCGGATCAAGGGCTCCTCCCGGATGCTCAAGGTCCTCCGCAAGGCCGTGCGCGGCGCCCTGGAGCTCGGCGGCCCCACCGGCACCGCCCCCGACCTGCTCCGCGTGGTGGCCTTCGGCCGCCGCCAGGAGCTGGAGGCGGCCGAGCTGGACCGGATCCGGCAGATCGCGCTCGGCGGCACCGCCCCGGTCAACCTGCTCCGGCCGCGCGCCCGCAAGCTGCTCCTGGACGCCCTGTGGGCCAAGTCCGGCGGGGCGGGCCGGCACAGCGACCCGGAGCTGGCGGCGGAGCTGCGCTCGGCCTTCGACGAGGACATCTCCACCGAGGACGTCTTCCTCGACTTCCTCAACGCCTGGTGGCCCGAACTCACCCCGCGCGGGGTGCTCGCCGCCATGGCCGACGAACGGCGGCTGGGCCGTTGGAGCCGCCGGATCCTCAACCCGCGCGAGACCCGCCGGCTGGCCCGGTCGCTGCGCCGGGTGGGACCGGCCGGTCAGGGCCCGCTGTCGGTGCACGACGTGGCCCTCCTGGACGAGCTCCAGGGCCTGCTCGGGGCGCCCGCCCGGCCCCGCCGCAAGCGCGAGATGGACCCGCTGGACCAGCTGAGCGGGCTGGAGGAGCTGATGCCCCAGCGCGAGGAGACCCAGCGGGAGCGGGCCGAGCGGCTGGCGGCGGAGCGCACCGAGTACGCGCACGTGATCGTGGACGAGGCCCAGGACCTCACCCCGATGCAGTGGCGGATGGTCGGCCGCCGCGGCCGGCACGGCACCTGGACCGTGGTGGGCGACCCGGCGCAGTCCTCCTGGACCGACCCCGAGGAGGCCGCGGCCGCCCGGGACGAGGCCCTGGGCACCCGGCCGCGCCGCCGGTTCACGCTGACCGTGAACTACCGCAACCCCGCCGAGGTGGCCGCGCTGGCCGCGAAGGTGCTGGCCCTGGCCATGCCGGGGGCCGAGTCCCCGCGCGCGGTGCGCTCCACCGGCCTGGAGCCGCGGTTCGCCGTGGCCGGGCCGGAGCTCGGCGCCACCGTCCGAGAGGAGACGGCCCGGCTGCTGGAGCAGGTGGACGGCACCGTGGGCGTGGTCGTGGCCATGGACCGCCGCGAGGAGGCCGCGGGCTGGCTGGCGGGCCTGGGGGAGCGCGCGGTGGCCCTGGGCAGCCTGGAGGCCAAGGGCCTGGAGTACGACGCCACGGTGGTGGTCTCCCCCCGGGAGCTCGCCGACGAGTCCCCGGCGGGGCTGCGGGTGCTGTACGTGGCCCTGACCCGGGCCACCCAGCAGCTGACCGTCGTGGCCGCCGGCGGCGACGCGCCCGACGGGGACGGGGTGCCGGAGCTGTTGCGCGGCTGAGCCGCGGCCGGAGCCGCCCCCGCCCCCGGCCGGGGGCGGCTCCGGGCCCCGGACCTGGCGGAGTCGCCGGTCCGACCGGCCGGCGCGCGGAGCTTCCGCACGTAGGGGGATCACTTTCGGCGAACCTTTGTTAGCCTGGTTTCGACACCGGCTCGATCCAAGCCCCCGGGCCCAACCTTCGTCGCTCAGAGCGACCACTTGCCGCGAGGCGAGCATGGCGGGTCGGTGTCGTAGCTTCGCAAGAGGTCCGTGTCCTCCGGGCAACGGACCTCTTGGCGTTCCGGGGGTCGCCGTCGGCGCCTCCGCCGGTCGGCTCCCGCGTCTCCGGGGCTGCCCTTTACCCCGGGAGGGCTTCCACCGGCGGGCACGTTTCTCGTATGGTGGAAGAGTTCTTCCGAAATTCGTGGCTAGTTACCTGCTACTGGCAGGTAGGTGGGACGATCGGACAACACGTCCTGCCGCGCGAGCGCGGTGTCAGGGGGGCGTGCGCAGCGAAGCAAGGAAATGAGGAACACGGCCATGGCAACGGCGCCCAGCGTCTCGTACTCGATGACGGTCCGCCTGGAGGTGCCCGCGAGCGGAACCGCGGTCTCCCAGCTCACCACCGCCGTGGAGTCCTCCGGGGGTTCGGTCACCGGCCTCGACGTGACCGCTTCCGGTCACGAGAAGCTCCGGATCGACGTCACCATCGCGGCCACGTCCACCGCGCACGCCGACGAGATCGTCGAGCAGCTCCGCGGCATCGAGGGCGTCGTGCTGGGCAAGGTGTCGGACCGTACCTTCCTCATGCACCTCGGCGGCAAGATCGAGATGGCGTCCAAGCACCCCATCCGCAACCGTGACGACCTCTCGATGATCTACACCCCGGGCGTGGCCCGCGTGTGCATGGCGATCGCCGAGAACCCCGAGGACGCCCGCCGCCTCACCATCAAGCGCAACTCCGTCGCCGTGGTCACCGACGGCTCCGCCGTGCTCGGCCTGGGCAACATCGGCCCGAAGGCCGCGCTGCCCGTGATGGAGGGCAAGGCGGCCCTGTTCAAGCGGTTCGCGGGCATCGACGCCTGGCCGATCTGCCTGGACACCCAGGACTCCGACGAGATCGTGGCGATCGTCAAGGCCATCGCCCCGGGCTTCGCCGGCATCAACCTGGAGGACATCTCCGCCCCGCGCTGCTTCGAGATCGAGGCCCGCCTGCGCGAGGCCCTGGACATCCCCGTTTTCCACGACGACCAGCACGGCACCGCCATCGTCGTCCTCGCCGCCCTCACCAACGCCCTGCGCGTGGTGGGCAAGGCCATCGGGGACGTGAAGGTGGTCATGTCCGGCGCGGGTGCGGCCGGTACGGCCATCCTGAAGCTGCTCATGGCGGCCGGTGTGAAGAACGCGGTCGTGAACGACATCCACGGCGTGGTGCACGCGGGCCGCGCCGACCTGGTCGACGCCGACGCCGATTCGCCGCTGCGATGGATCGCGGACAACACCAACCCCGAGGGCTACACGGGCACGTTGAAGGAGGCCGTGGTCGGCGCCGACGTGTTCATCGGCGTCTCGGCCCCGAACGTCCTCAACGGGGACGACGTGGCGGCCATGGCGGAGGGCGCCATCGTCTTCGCGCTCGCGAACCCGGACCCCGAGGTGGACCCGGCGGTGGCCCGTCAGACGGCCGCCGTGGTGGCCACCGGCCGCTCGGACTTCCCGAACCAGATCAACAACGTGCTGGTCTTCCCGGGCGTCTTCCGCGGCCTCCTGGACGCGCAGTCCCGGACGGTGAACACGGACATGATGCTGGCCGCCGCGACCGCGCTGGCGGACGTGGTGACCGAGGGCGAGCTGAACCCGAACTACATCATCCCTTCGGTGTTCAACGACAAGGTGGCCGGAGCGGTCGCGGGTGCCGTCCGGACCGCCGCGAAGGCGGCCGCCGCGGCTGCCGAAGCCGCCGCCGAAGCCGCTGTGACGGGCCCCACGTCCGCCTGACGCCCGGCGCGTCGCGGGATGCGGGTCCGCCGGACCGCCTCTAGGGTTGCGGGGATGCCCGCGAGGTCCGCGGCCCGCGTCCCGGGTCTTCCCCGAGGTGCGGACGGAGCGTCACCGGGGCGTGACGGTGGCGCTTTTCGTGTGACCCTGGCGGGTGCCGGATTGGCTTTCCCGCCGCTGGTGGGGGCAGGATGCGTAACCGGGCGCGAGGGTCTGACGTTCAGACCCGGGTCCGGGACCTGTCCTAGGGCCCTGGCAGCATCGGCTTCGATCTCACGCCTCAAAGGCAAGTTGAACACGGGAGTACAACATGAACCGCAGTGAGCTGGTGGCCGCTCTGTCCGAGCGCGCCGAGGTGACCCGCAAGGACGCCGACGCCGTTCTGGCCGCCCTCGCCGAGACCATCGGTGAGGTCGTCGCCAAGGGCGACGAGAAGGTCACCATCCCCGGCTTCCTGACCTTCGAGCGCACCCACCGTGCCGCTCGCACCGCGCGTAACCCGCAGACCGGCGACCCCATCCAGATCCCGGCCGGCTACAGCGTGAAGGTCTCCGCGGGCTCCAAGCTCAAGGAAGCCGCCAAGGGCAAGTAAGTCCTTGTACGGCTGCCGGCCGCCGCACGCGGCCAGTGGTACGTAAGACGCGAAGGGCGGCCACCCCGTGGGGTGGCCGCCCTTGTGCGTGCCGTGCGTGCCGTGTGGCCGCTCAGCGGCCGTCCAGGGCCCTTGCGGGGGCCCCGGACGGCGGCCGGAGCCTCAGACCAGTTCGCCGTTCGGCAGCTCGACCTTGGCGCCGAGCTCGACGAGCTTCTCCATGAAGTTCTCGTAGCCGCGGTTGATCAGGTCGATGCCGTGGACCCGCGAGGTGCCCTCGGCCGCCAGCGCCGCGATCAGGTACGAGAACCCGCCGCGCAGGTCGGGGATGACCAGGTCGGCGCCCTGCAGCTTGGTGGGGCCGGAGACGACCGCCGAGTGCAGGAAGTTGCGCTGGCCGAAGCGGCAGGCGGAGCCGCCCAGGCACTCGCGGTACAGCTGGATGTGCGCGCCCATCTGGTTCAGCGCGGAGGTGAAGCCCAGCCGGGACTCGTAGACCGTCTCGTGGACGATGGAGAGCCCGGACGCCTGGGTCAGCGCCACCACCAGCGGCTGCTGCCAGTCGGTCTGGAAGCCGGGGTGGACGTCCGTCTCCAGGGCGATGGCGTTGAGCGGGCCGCCCGGGTGCCAGAAGCGGATGCCGTCGTCGTCGATCTCGAAGGCGCCGCCGACCTTGCGGTACGTGTTCAGGAAGGTCATCATCGAGCGCTGCTGGGCGCCGCGCACGTAGATGTTGCCGCCGGTGGCCAGGGCCGCGGAAGCCCAGGAAGCCGCCTCCAGGCGGTCCGGGAGCGCCTTGTGGTTGTAGCCGCCGAGCCGCTCCACACCGGTGATCCGGATGGTGCGGTCGGTGTCCATGGAGATGATGGCGCCCATCTTCTGCAGCACGCAGATGAGGTCCTCGATCTCCGGCTCCACAGCCGCGTTCGACAGCTCGGTGACGCCCTCGGCCAGCACGGCCGTCAGCAGCACCTGCTCGGTCGAACCCACGGACGGGTACGGCAGGCGGATCTTGCAGCCGCGAAGGCGTTGCGGGGCCTCCAGGTACTGGCCGCCCTCCCGCTTCTCGATGGTCGCGCCGAACTGGCGGAGCACGTCGAAGTGGAAGTCGATGGGACGGCCGCCGATGTCGCAGCCGCCCAGGCCCGGGATGAAGGCGTGGCCGAGCCGGTGCAGCAGCGGGCCGCAGAACAGGATCGGGATGCGCGAGGAGCCCGCGTGGGCGTCGATGTCCGCGACGTTCGCGCTCTCGACGTGCGTGGGGTCCAGAACCAGCTCGCCCGGCTCGTCGCCGGGGCGCACCGTCACACCGTGCAGCTGCAGCAGGCCGCGGACCACGCGGACGTCACGGATGTCCGGGACGTTGCGCAGGCGGCTCGGTTCGCTACCGAGAAGAGCGGCGACCATCGCCTTCGGCACGAGGTTCTTCGCGCCGCGGACCCGGATCTCGCCCTCGAGCGGGGTTCCGCCGTGGACAAGCAGTACGTCGTCACTGACTGTGCCGGTCATTTATCTCGCGTTCCGGAGAGGGGTGGGCAGGGGGCCAGAGAAAAGGGTAAGGGCCGTGGGGTCGCACTTTGGCAGACCCGAGGGCCCCTGGGAACGTCATGAATTTGCCACAGCACCCTCCGTACCGGGGGGATAGCGGAGGGTTGTACTCCGGGCGCGCGCTCCGTCTGCCGCGGTGCGCCCTGAGCTGCGCGTGCCCGTTTCCGGCCGCTCGTACCCCCCGGAGCGCGGATCTGGGGGATCATGTCCGCATGGCCGAGGTGTCCTCGCTCACAGGGCGACTGCTGGTCGCCACGCCCGCTCTCGCGGACCCGAACTTCGACCGCGCGGTGGTGTTCCTCCTCGACCACGACGAGGAGGGATCCCTCGGCGTGGTCCTGAACCGGCCCACCCCGGTGGGCGTCGGGGACGTCCTGCTGCCCTGGGCCGCCTTCGCGGGCGAACCCGGCGTGGTCTTCCAGGGCGGACCCGTCTCCCTGGACTCCGCCCTGGGGGTCGCCGTCATCCCGGGGGAGGAGGGGCCGCTCGGCTGGCAGCGGATCCACGGGGCCATCGGGCTGGTGGACCTGGAGACCCCGCCCGAACTGCTGGCGGGCACCCTCGGCAGCCTGCGGATCTTCGCCGGGTACGCGGGCTGGGGCCCCGGGCAGTTGGAGGACGAGCTGGGCGAGGGCGCCTGGTACGTGGTCGACTCCGAGCCCGGTGACGTCTCCTCGCCGGATCCGGAACGGCTCTGGCGCGCGGTGCTGCGGCGCCAACGCGGGGAGCTGGCCATGGTCGCCACCTATCCGGACGACCCGTCGCTCAACTGAGCCCGGCACCGGCCAGTACCCTGGCAGACATGAGCACTCTTGAGCCCGACCGCGGCACTGGCACCGGGACCCTCGTTGAGCCGACGCCGCAGGTGTCCCACGGTGACGGCGACCACGAGCGCTTCGCCCACTACGTCCAGAAGGACAAGATCATGGCGAGCGCGCTGGACGGCACGCCCGTCGTCGCGCTCTGCGGCAAGGTGTGGGTCCCGGGCCGGGACCCGAAGAAGTACCCCGTCTGCCCGATGTGCAAGGAGATCTACGACTCCATGGGGCCCGGCGGCGAGCAGGGCGGCAAGGGCGGCGGCAAGGACAAGTAGGAGACGTCCGGGGGCCCGGCCCCCGGACCGCCGCGCCTCGACCGCCGACGGGGCCCGATGCCGCCCCCGTCGGCGCTCGGCCCCCGTCGTGCGCGGCGCGCGGGCACGACGTGTGGTTCCCGACCCCCGGATGTTCCTTCCGGGGGTCTTTTGCGTGCCGGTAGGGTCAGTGACGAGCACTGGATGAAATGGTCGTTGCGCAGGGCGCAACATCCGGTGTTCCGTCCCGTTCCTCCGGTGAAGGGCTGAGCCCATGGATCTGATTCCGGCACCCGCGCACGTCACCCTCCCCGAACGGCCCGGCCCCGGGATCGCCCTCGTCGATCCCGTCCTCGACGCGGGGCCCGGCACCTCCGCCACCGTCCGCTGGCTGCGCCGCGAACTCGGCGCGGCCACCGGGTGGGACCTCCCCGCCCGGGAGCCCGGCGCGCCCCGGGAGCCGGGCCGCACCGTCCTCGTGCTCACCCAGGGGGACACCGGGCTCGCCGACCGGTTCGGCCCGGAGGGGCACCGCCTCGACGTCACCGGGGGAGAAGTGCGGCTCGACGGAGCCGGGCCCGCCGGGCTGTTCTGGGCCGCCCAGACCCTGCGTCAACTCCTCGGGCCCGAGGCGTACCGCCGGGCCCCACTGCGGCCCGGCCGCGCCTGGAGCCTGCCGGAGGCGCGGATCGAGGACGGGCCGCGGTTCGGCTGGCGCGGCCTGATGCTCGACGTGGCCCGGCACTTCCTGCCCAAGGACGCGGTCCTCCGCCAGATCGACCTGCTCGCCGCCCACAAACTCAACGTGCTGCACCTGCACCTGACCGACGACCAGGGCTGGCGCCTCCACATCGAGCGGCACCCCCGGCTCACGGAGGTCGGCGCCTGGCGGCCCCGCAGCCGGCGCGGCCACCGGGCCTCCCCGCTCTGGAACGACACCCCGCACGGCGGGTTCTACACCCACGACGACATCCGCGAGATCGTCGCCTACGCCGCCGAACGCCACGTCCGCCTCGTCCCCGAGATCGACGTGCCCGGCCACTCCCAGGCCGCCATCGCCGCCTACCCCCACCTCGGCAACACCGACCTGCCGGCGGCCGCGCCCGTGGAGGTCTGGGACGACTGGGGCGTCAGCCCCCACGTCCTCGCCCCCACCGAGGAGGTCCTGCGCTTCTACGAGGAGGTCCTCGAAGAGGTGCTGGAGCTGTTCCCGCCGGAGGTCTCGCCCTTCGTGCACATCGGCGGCGACGAATGCCCCAAGGACCAGTGGCGCGAGTCCCCCGCAGCCCGCGCCCGCGTCGCCGAACTCGGCGTGGGCGACGAGGACGGCCTCCAGTCCTGGTTCATCCGGCACTTCGACGGCTGGCTCGCCGCCCGAGGCCGCCGCCTCATCGGCTGGGACGAGATCCTGGAGGGCGGGCTCGCGGACGGCGCCGCCGTCTCCTCCTGGCGCGGCTACGCGGGCGGGGTCACCGCCGCCGAGGCGGGACACGACGTGGTCATGTGCCCCGAACAGCACGTCTACCTGGACCACCGTCAGGACGGCGGCCCCGAGGAGCCGACGCCCATCGGGTACGTCCGCACCCTGGAGGACGTGTACCGCTTCGAGCCGGTGCCCCCCGGCCTCTCCCCGGAGGCCACCGCGCGGATCCTCGGGGCCCAGGCCAACGTCTGGACCGAGGTGATGGAGGACCAACGGCGCGTGGACTACCAGGTGTTCCCCCGGCTGGCCGCCTTCGCCGAGACCGTCTGGTCCCGGCTGCCCGCCCCCGAGGAACGCGACTGGAAGGGCTTCGAAGCCCGCATGACGGCCCATTACCCCCGCCTCGACGCCCTCGGCGTGGCCTACCGGCCCCCCGGCGGCCCGCTGCCCTGGCAGCGCCGCCCCGGACTCCTCGGTCGCCCCCTGGACGGCCCGCCGCCCGTCCGCTGACCCCGCCGCCCGGCCCGTACGGTCGCCCCGCCGCCCCTCCCCGGGGCGACCGCACGGACCGGGCCCGGGCGCCCCCGAAGGTGCAAGTCGCACATGCCGCAGGAACATTGACGAAGGGCGGCGAAGAGTTCCCGAAACGGCATTGCGGTCAAAACCGGCCAACGCCATCAAAGGTGTGGTCCGGGGCGAAGTTCACCTGGCCGACCCTCGGTCCGGACGGCCCGGAAGATGTGCCAGAGTTGCCACGTCCCGGCGGTGAGCACGTACCGTACGGCGGACAGGCGAGAGCGCCGGGACATCGGGAAGGGGCAGCTGGGTTGACCACGCACGCACCGCAGGCGGCGCAGTCCGTGACGCTGCCGTCCTCGCTCGACGAGGCCGTGGCGGCGCTCGCCGCCATGCCCGCCGCCGTGCCGGTCGCGGGCGGCACCGACCTGATGACCGCCGTCAACTCCGGACTGCTGCGCCCCGCCGGGCTCGTCGGCCTCGGCCGCATCAGCGAGATCCGCGGCTGGCAGTACCAGGACGGCCACGCCCTCCTCGGCGCCGGCCTCACCCACGCCCGGATGGGCCGCCCCGACTTCGCCGCCCTCATCCCGGCCCTCGCCGCCGCCGCCCGCGCCGCGGGCCCCCCGCAGATCCGCAACGCCGGCACCCTCGGCGGGAACATCGCCACCGCCGCCCCCACCGGTGACACCCTGCCCGTGCTGGCCGCCCTCGAAGCGGTGCTCGTGATCGTCGGCCCCGGCGGCTCCCGCCGCGAGGTGCCCGTCTCGCACCTCCTCGCGGGCCGCGAGATGCTCGCCCCCGGCGAACTGATCGGCTTCGTGCGCGTGCCCCTCCTGCACGCCCCCCAGGTCTTCCTCAAGGCCACCGGACGCACCGGCCCCGGGCGCGCGATCGCCTCCGTGGGCCTCGTCCTCGACCCCGCGCGCCGGGGCGTGCGCTGCGCGGTGGGCGCCGTCGCCCCGATGCCGCTGCGGCCCCTGGAGGCCGAGCAGTGGGTGGCCTCACTCATCGACTGGGACGGCGAGCGGGCCCTGGCCCCCGAGGCACTGGACGCCTTCGGGGAGTACGTGGCCATGGCCTGCGTGCCCGACCAGGGAGACCCCGTCCCGCCCGCGGTGCTCCAGCTGCGGCGGACGGTCGCGGTACTGGCCCGGCGAGCTCTGGGAAGGGCCCTGCACTCATGAGCGGCAACGAGAACGTGAACACCGGCGCCGGAGCGGGCGCCTCGCAGGGCGGCTGGGGCTGGGAGCCGGTGCCGCCCGGCGGCGAGTACGAGTCCGACGCCACGGCCTTCGTCAAACTCCCCGAGGACATGCTCGGCGCGACCGGCACCGGCGAACCGCTGGCCGCCCCCGGACACGGCTACGTGCCCCCCGTGATCGTGCCCGTCACCGCCACCGCGAGCACCGACCCCTCGGCCACCGGCACCTGGTCCCTCCCCGTGGACTGGCCCCCCGCCGGGGACCGGACCGCACCCGACCGGGACAGCGCCGGGACCGGCCACGACCCGGGCGCCACCGCCGAATGGCGCTTCCAGGACGCCGAACGGCAGGACCCCGCCGCCGGCACCGGCGGATACGGCTACCCGCAGCCCTACGGATCCCACGACGGCTACGGCCCCCAGGACGGCTACGGCCCGCAGGACGGCTACGCCGCGCACGAGACCCAGGGCGGTCACGAGACCCAGGGCGGTCACGACCCGCACCACCCCCACGCCGGGCACGACGATCCGGCGCTGACCGGACAGTGGTCGGTGCCCGTCGCGGACGGGGACCTGCCCGAGGAGTCCGGGGAGTACACCCGGACCACCCTGCGCCCCGAATGGGCCCACCAGGCCCCCGCCACGCTCCCCGGCGGCGCCTCCGCCCCCTGGGCCGAGGCCCTGGCCGCCGACTCCGAGGCCGCCCGCGCGGACCTCGCGGACCACCCCGGCGGCCCCGGCCCGGACGCCGCCCCGGAGCCGGCCGCCGAGCCCGAGTTCGACGGGGTCCGCGGCTACGTCTCCCCGCCCGCCGACTACACCGGCACCTACGCCCGCACCGGCGCCTTCCCCGACCTCGCCGCGGCCGCCGAGGCCCTCGCGGCCGCCGCCCCGCCCGCGCCCTCCGCCCCCGGGCCGGAAGCGCCGCTCACCGGGCACCCCGCCGACGGGGCCGGTCCGCAGGGCGGAGCCCCCGGGCAGCCGTCCGGCGCCCACCCGGAGGCCGGGGACCCGGCCGCCGCGGACCCGGGTGCCGACGGGGCCGCCGGGATCCACCCGGAGGCCGTCGGCGGCTACGGCTACCCGCAGCCCTACGGGACCCCCGCCGCCCCCGACCCGGCCGCGGGCACCGCCGCCTACGTCCGCACCGCCCCGGCCGCGGACGGTCACGCCGGGTGGGCCCCGTTGCCCGACGCGCCCGCCGTGGACGGGAGTTCGGAGACCGACCCGTACCCCGACGATGCCCAGGGGTACGCGCGTAGCGGGGGCCCCGAGCCCGAGCCTCCGGCGACGGGACCGGGCAGCACGCAGGGTCACGGGATCCGGTACGCCTACGAGCCCGTGGAGCCGGTGGCCCCGGCGGGCCCGGTCGGCACGGTGGACCCGGCCGACGCCCTGCCCGCGGCCTCGGAGCCGGTGGACTGGTTCGGACAGGAGACCGCGGAGGCTCCCGCCGCCGACCAGCTCGGCCACCCGGAGCGGGTCGAGCACGCCGAGCACGTCGAACGCGCGGAGCAGGGCGACCAGGGTGGTCACCCGGAGCAGGTCGAGCACGCCGAGCTCGGTGGCCATGTCGAGCCCCCCCACCCGTACCAGGGGCCCGAAGACCTCGGGGAGCCCGCCGCTGAGGTTCATGCCGCGACGGACGTCGACCCGGCCGCCCCCACCGCCCCGGCGGACGCGGCTGCCGGCGATCCCGCCGCGTCCGGCACGTCCGCCCCGTCCGGCGACGCGGGTACGGCGGTGGAGGCCGTCCCGGCCGGAGCGCTCGCGGAGGGGGCCGGCGAGGCCGCCGCGGACGGTCCGGCGGAGGCCGCCCCCACCCCTGTCGCCGCGACCGACACCGGGACCTTCGACGGCATCCACGGCGACGCCGTCACCGATGCGGGCGCCGAAGCCGGCACCGACATCGGGGCGCTCGGGGAGGCCGGTGACGAGGCCGTCGCGCCGCCGCACACCGAGCACCCGTACGCCTCGTACGTGCTCCGGGTGAACGGCGCCGACCGGCCCGTCACCGGGGCCTGGATCGGCGAGTCGCTGCTCTACGTCCTGCGGGAGCGCCTCGGGCTCGCCGGAGCCAAGGACGGCTGCTCCCAGGGGGAGTGCGGGGCCTGCGCCGTGCAGGTGGACGGGCGGCTCGTCGCCTCCTGCCTGGTGCCCGCCGCCACCGCCGCGGGCAGCGAGGTCCGGACCGTGGAAGGGCTCGCCCGGGACGGCGAACTCTCCGACGTGCAGAAGGCGCTCTGCGGCTCCGGAGCCGTCCAGTGCGGCTTCTGCATCCCCGGGATGGCCATGACCATCCACGACCTGCTGGAGGGCAACCACGCCCCCACCGAGCGGGAGACCCGGCAGGCCCTCTGCGGCAACCTCTGCCGCTGTTCCGGCTACCGGGGCGTGCTGGACGCCGTCCGCCAGGTCGTGGAGGGGCGCGAGGCGGCCGCCGCCGAGCAGGAGGACGGTACGGACCGGGACGAGGCCCGCATCCCGCACCAGGCCCTCCCCGGCGAGGGAAGCGTCCACACCGAAGGCATCCATCCCGACGGCCACCGGCCCGACGGGTCCCACGGTGGCCAGGGCGGCCACCGGGACGGCCTGCACCACGACCACGGAGGCACCGGCATGGGAGGCACGGCGTGACCCAGGACGCCGCCACCGCGACCGCCGCGGCGGCAGTCGCCGACCCGGTCGGGCCCGCACCCGACGGACCCGAGGGCGCCCCGCGCGGCCTCGGCGTCTCCGTGCCCGCCGACGGGCTCCGCGCCAAGACCGAGGGCACCTTCCCGTACGCCTCCGACCTGTGGGCCGAGGGCCTGCTGTGGGCGGCCGTCCTGCGCTCCCCGCACGCCCACGCCCGGATCCTGTCCGTGGACACCACGGCCGCCGCCCGGATGCCCGGGGTCCGCGCCGTCGTCACCCACGCCGACGTCCCCGGGGCCACCACCCACGGCCGCCGCTTCGCCGACCGGCCCGTCTTCGCCCACGAGGTGGTCCGCCACCACGGCGAACCCATCGCCGCCGTCGCCGCCGACCACCCCGACACCGCCCGCCTCGCCGCGGCCGCGATCACCGTCGAGTACGAACTCCTCGACGCCGTCACCGATCCCGAGCAGTCCTTCGGCGCCCCGCCCCTGCACCCCGACGGCAACCTGATCCGGCACATCCCGCTCGCCTTCGGGGACCCGGAGGCGACCGGCGAGGTCGTCGTGGAGGGCCTGTACCGGATCGGCCGCCAGGACCCCGCCCCCATCGGCGCCGAGGCCGGCCTCGCCGTGCCCCGCCCCGACGGCGGCGTGGAGATCTACACCGCCTCCACCGACCCGCACACCGACCGCGACCTCGCCGCCGCCTGCTTCGGCCTGGAACCGGAACGCGTCAAGGTCGTCGTCACCGGCGTGCCCGGAGCCACCGGCGACCGCGAGGACGCCGGGTTCCAACTGCCGCTCGGTCTGCTCGCCCTGCGCACCGGGTGCCCCGTCAAACTCGCCGCCACCCGCGAGGAGTCCTTCCTCGGGCACGCCCACCGCCACCCCACCCTGCTCCGCTACCGCCACCACGCCGACGCCGAGGGCCGGCTGGTCAAGGTCGAGGCGCAGATCCTGATGGACGCCGGCCCGTACGCCGACTCCTCCTCGGAATCCCTCGCCGCCGCCGTGGCCTTCGCCTGCGGCCCCTACGTGGTCCCGCACGCCTTCGTCGAGGGCTGGGCCGTCCGCACCAACAACCCGCCGTCCGGGCACGTCCGCGGCGAGGGCGCCCTCCAGGTCTGCGCCGCCTACGAGGGTCAGATGGACAAGCTGGCCGCCCGGCTCGGCCTCGACGGGGCCGAGCTGCGGCTCCGCAACGTCCTCGCCACCGGCGACCTGCTGCCCACCGGCCAGACCGTCACCTGCCCCGCGCCCGTCGCGGAACTCCTGCGCGCGGTCCGTGACTTCGAGCTGCCCGGACTGCCCAAGGACAGCCCCGAGGAGGACTGGCTGCTGCCCGGCGGCCCCGAGGGCGCGGGCGAGCCCTCCGCCGTCCGGCGCGGTGTCGGCTACGGGGTCGGCATGGTCCACATGCTCGGCGCCGAGGGCACCGACGAGGTCTCCACGGCCACGGTCAAGGTCCACGACGGCACCGCCACCGTGATCTGCGCGGCCGTCGACACCGGCCAGGGCTTCGCCACCCTGGCCCGGCAGGTCGTCCAGGAGGTCCTGGGCATCGACGAGGTGTTCGTCGCGCCCGTGGACACCGACCAGCCCCCGGCCGGGCCCGCCGGCCACGGCCGCCACACCTGGGTCTCCGCCGGGGCGGTGGAACGGGCCGCCAAGATGGTCCGCACCCAGCTCCTCCAGCCCATGGCCCACAAGCTCGGCATGTCCACCGAGCTGCTGCGCATCGAGGACGGCCGCGTCACCTCCTACGACGGGGCCTTCTCCACCACCGTCGCCGAGGCCGTCGCGGGCAAGGAGCTGTGGGCCACCGCCCAGTGCCGCCCCCACCCCACCGAACCCCTCGACGCCGCCGGTCAGGGCGACGCCTTCGTCGGCCTGGCGTTCTGCGCGATCCGCGCCGTGGTCGACGTGGACGTGGAGCTCGGGGCGGTGCGCGTGGTGGAACTCGCCGTCGCCCAGGACGTCGGCCGGGTCCTCAACCCGGCCCAGCTCGCCGCCCGGATCGAGGCCGGGGTCACCCAGGGCGTCGGCGCGGCCCTCACGGAGAACCTCCGCACCGGCGGCGGCCTGGTCCGCCACCCCGACCTCACCGGCTACGTCCTGCCCACCGCCCTGGACGCGCCGGACATCCGCATCGTGAAGCTCGTCGAGGAACGCGACGTGGTGGCCCCCTTCGGGGCGAAGGCGGCCAGCGCCGTCCCCGTGGTGACCGCGCCCGCCGCGGTGGCCTCCGCGGTCCGCGCCGCCACCGGCCGCCCCGTCAACCGCCTCCCCATCCGCCCCTCCGCCGCGGTGGCCGTCCCGGTGCCCCTCCCGCCCCCGGTGGCGACCCCCCAGGGCTGACCGGAGGCGCCGTTCGGGGCGGGCGACGGGCTCGCGGTGCGGTTGGCGCGGGGGGCCGGGGGGCCGGGGGGCCCGGAGGTTCGGTTGGGCTCGGGGCTCGGGGTTCGTGGCTCGCGGGCCCGGAGGTTGCTTGCCTCGTGGCTCTGTGCGTCGGAGGCCCGGCGGTTCGGTGCCCCGGTCCGCCGTTTCCCAGGCCCCCGGGTGCCCGAGCCGGCACGCCGGACGGGACCGCGCCGGGGAGGGACCCGTGGGGCGGAGCTCACCCGTTCGGGGGATCGAGTTCGGGCCGTTCCCGTACGGGCTCCCGGGAGCCGTCTCCGGAGCCCGTACGGCAACCCCGGCCGGGCCGGCGGCGGTCCGGGTGGCCGGTCCCCTGCGGGGCGGCCGGAGACTCGGACTACGGACGGTACGGTGCCGCACGGCCGGCCGCCCGGACGCCGGTCCCGCGGCCGAGCGGTACCGACCGGCAAAGGAGCCCGATGACCTTCGAGCAGGAATGGGCCGGAGCCCGCGCCACCGCGACCGGCCACACCGCCGGCGCCGCCGACCTCCGCGTGCCCGCCGAAGCCCTCGCCGCCGTCGGGGGCGCCGCGTACGGCCTCTACCAGCGCCTCACCCGCGACGGCGACCACGCCCGCCCCGCCACCTTCGACGCCTCCCTCGCCCTGCACCGCACCGGATTCCGCAGCGGCCCCGCCCTGCTCCTCCTCCACGACCGCTGGAACACCCAACTGCGCACCCTCCTCGACGCCTGCGCCCACGTCAGCGACCATCTGCGCACCACCAACTCCACGCACGCCGCCCTGGAATCCGGGCTGGTCGCCCGCCTGTCCGTCGCCCGGATCGACTCCCACTTCCACTGAGGCCCGCCCATGCTGAAGTTCGCCGACGTGTACGGACTCCGGCTCGGCCGCCTCCAGGACGCCGCCGCCGACTGGGGAGCCATGGCCGCCCGCCTGGAACGCCTCGCCGGCGACAGCCGCACCAGCCTCGTCACCCGGGCCCGCGCCGCCGACTGGCGCGGGGTCAACGCCGCGGTCACCCAACCCTTCCTCGCCAAGACCGCCAAGGAGTTCGCGGACGCGGCGGCCGCCGCCCGGGGCGTCCACACCCTCCTCGTCGACGGCCACGACGCCTTCCGCCACGCCCAGCGGGCCCTGCGGGCCATCGTCAGCACCGAGGCCCCCGCCCGACGCCTCGTCGTCGACCCCGACACCGGCCGGGTCCGCCCCGCCGACCCGCTGCGCGGCCACCCCGAGGCCCACCGCGAACCCGACTACGCGGCCCTGGTCCGCCGCGAGGACGCGGCCGTCGCCGCCCTCCAGGCGAGGATCGCCGCCGTCCTGGAAAGCTGCGACGAGGCCGACCGGTCCCTCGCCCGGGCCCTCCGCGCCGACGCCACCGACCAGCCGCACGGCTTCAGCCCGGCCCGCTTCGGCAGCCTCGACGCGGAAGAGGCCCACCAGGCGCTCCTCCTCGCCCGCAAGGGCCCCGCCCTCACCACCGCCGAACTCGCCGCCCTCGACGAACTCCTCGCCGACAACCACGCCTCCCCGGAGTTCACCACCCGCTTCTACGAGGGCCTCGGACCCCGCGGCGCGCTGGAGTTCTACGGGCGGATGGCCCGCGACGCGTACTCCTACGGAGAGCCCGACCCGGCCCGCCTCGACGCGGCCCGCGACCTCCAGCGCTACCTGGGCCTCAGCCTCGCCACCGCCACCGACCCCGACCACCGGGTCCACCTCGGCGCCGAATACGCCGCGGAACTGCGCCGCCTCGGCACCGAACGGATCCCGCTCGGCCGCTACGACCCGAGCCCGCCCTACGGGTACCAGCTCCTCGGCGGCATCCTCCGCCACGGCGACTACGACCGGCGCTTCCTGGTGCCCGTCGCCGAGGACGTCGTCCGGATCCACGCCGCCGACCCGCACTTCTTCGGCGGCTCCCGCCCACCGCTCGGCGGGCGCGCCCGCCACCTCCTCAACCCCTCGGGGCAGGGGGGATCCGGATACGACCCGGTGGTGAGCGTCCTGGAGGCGTTGGGGCACAGCCCCGAGGCGGCGCGCGCCTTCTTCGACCCGGAGAACCCGCCGGTCGAGCTCGGCACGGACGCGGACGGGCGGCCCCTCACCTCCTACCTCGACTACTTCGCGCGCGCCGAGGTGCCGGGCCTCCCCGACACCGAGAGCGCCGACCCGGAGGAACGCGAACACGCCCGCGCCCACCTCCCCGACGCCCTGGGCCACGCCCTGGAAGCCGCCACCCTGGGCCACGCCTGGGACGCCCCCAACCCGGTACTGCACCGCACGGAGCAGGGCGCCGGGATCATGCGAGAGGTTGTTGTGAAGTGGGGCGGCGACCCAGCCCTTCTAAGAGCGCAGGAACCGCTCGCGGACAGCCTGGGGAGGATGGCCGCAGGCCACACGGATGACCTGGCAAGGGCGGTCGCGAACCGTGCTGGTGAAGGTGTTTTCGGGCCCACTCCGCAGGAACGAGAAGGCCGAGTGAAGCTGGAGCGGGACCAGGTCCGTGACTTCCTGACGGCGTTGGGCCAGCATCCGGATGCCTACGCATCGGTGACCACGGCCAATCGTGTTTACGGCGCGAGCGTCATGGAGACGCACGGATTCCACGATGGCCGGATCGACGAGGGGCGGGCTCGTATCGCGATTCGCACCACAGCGGAGGTTCAGGGGCTACTGGACGAGTCTCGGGCGAATCAAGTCCGCGCTGACGGCGAGGCGAAACACGAGGATTACGAGAAGGCTCAGGAGCGTCGCAGCCAATGGATCGAGTTCGGGACAGCAGCTGTGGTGGGAGCCGGTGTTGCCTGTTTGCCCGTTACGGCAGCTGCCGCCGGGGCTGGTGCAGTGCTCGTGCCACTGGCCGCTGACGTGGGAGGTGGTGCCGTAGAGGAGGCTGCCTCGGCCGTTCTTGGAGGGTGGACGGACCAAGCCGTTGAGGACCATAAATCTCGCACGGAATCCGACACGCACGTATCCACGAAGCGCGTGTATCAAGCCGGGGAAATGAGTGCTGAGGCGCCCATGAACGAGTTCATGCGCAGGCATGGTGTCGACGGGGCCAGTACGTTTGGAAACGACCTGATCGAGTCCATGCGCGGTGGATATCAAGTGGGAAATTCACGGGCAACTCAGCAGGGTCACGAGCCGGAGGATCCAAAATGAGGACTGCTCTGGTGTGCACGCTGCTATTGGCTTGCGTGGCCGTCGGATGCGACAGCCGACAGCCGGAGAGGCGGCCGCATCCGGCGCCGGTTTATTTGGTAGCAGAGGATGCCTGCCGGGGGCTCTTCGTCGGTGAAGGAGCAAGGGCATTGGAGCGACTTCTCGCATCCAACCGCTTCGTGCTCAGGGAGGCGGAGGCAGGTGCAGGTGCTCAGGACGTCAGTCGGGTGATGGAGAGTGCATACCGATCCGGCCCGGCCATCTCCGACAGCCCGCAACCAGAATGCCGCGTTTCTGGGCAGGTCAAGGGCAGCGGCATCGAGGCAAGGCAGCCTTCCGCGAGTCTCATGTTCACAGGGTTCAGTCGGCATGCCGACCCGGATGGCTACTTGATGGAGCCCGGTCCGGTGCCGCATATGTGGGATTCGGGAACCAGTCTCAACTTCGACTGCGTTAGTGGTCGCCTGGGGTCTACAGAAAAGGTGCCCCTGCGAGTGGCAGTCAGCTTGAGCGACCACGCCTCGACGCGGCTCGGGAGGGCCGGGACGGAGGCGGTGGCGGCGGACTACCGGGCCATCCTGCATTCCGCCGCCACGGCGGTTTCTCGGGGGCTCGGGTGTGAGGGTGGGGCCGGGCTTCCGGAGGGGCCCGAGGGGCTGCTCGCTTTCGAGCGCGAGGAGCGCGAGTCGCGGGACGCGACGGAAAGGTCCCCCCGACCGGAATCGGGGGGACCTTCTCGGAGGCCGTGACCGGGATCGAACCGGTGTGCCCAGCTTTGCAGGCTGGTCCCTAAACCACTCGGGCACACGGCCGTGTGCGTGGTGACGAGTACGACGTTAGGGGCCGGCCCGGCACCCCGGAAGTCCCACGGGCACCGTGCAACGCGACTGCCATGCCCCGTTCACAGACACCGCGCGAGCCGGACCGGATGCGGCGCTGGACCTAGGACCATCGCCGCACGGCGGGATCCGCCGCACGACAGGGGTGCAAAGCGGGAACGGACCTTACCCTGAGCTGCATGACCGCCCTGACGCCGAACGACGCCACTCCCTCCGCGGACACCGCTCCGATACGCACCTCGGCTCCGGAGGGGCCGCCCCGGGGCATCCTCGGGCCCGCGCACCGGGCCCTGAGCATCGGCATCGTCACGGTCGTCTTCCTCATCGCCTTCGAGGCCACCGCGATCGGGACGGCGATGCCGGTCGCCGCCGAGGAGCTGGACGGGATCGGGCTGTACGCCTTCTCCTTCTCCGCCTACTTCACGACCAGCCTGTTCGGCATGGTGTTCTCCGGGCAGTGGTCGGACCGTCGGGGGCCGCTGCACCCGCTCGCGGCGGGGATCGCCTCCTTCGCGGCGGGGCTGCTGCTGTCCGGGACGGCCACCGCGATGTGGGTGTTCGTGCTGGGGCGGGCGGTGCAGGGGCTCGGTGGCGGGTTGGTGATCGTGGCCCTGTACGTGGTGGTCAGCCGCGCCTACGACGAGCGGCTCCGGCCCGCGATCATGGCGGCCTTCGCGGCCTGCTGGGTGGTGCCCTCGGTGGTCGGGCCGCTGGTGGCCGGCACCGTGACCGAGCACATCGGCTGGCGCTGGGTGTTCCTCGGCATCCCGGCCCTGGTGGTCTTCCCGCTGGCCCTGGCGCTGCCGGCGATCCGGCGCACCGCTTCGGGTCCGGCGGACCCCTCGGCGCCGCCCGCGCGGTTCGACCGGCGGCGGATCCGGCTGGCCCTGGGGATCTCGCTGGGCGCGGCCCTGCTCCAGTACGGGGCCCAGGACCTGCGGTGGCTGTCGCTGGTGCCGGTGCTGGCGGGGCTGGCCCTGCTGGTGCCGGCGGTGACGGGCGGGAACAGCCTGATGCCCCGCGGCACCTACCGGGCGGCGCCCGGTCTGCCCTCCGTGGTGCTGCTGCGCGGGCTCGCCGGCGGTGCCTTCATCGCCGCGGAGAGCTTCATCCCGCTGATGCTGGTCACGCAGCGGGGGCTGAGCCCCACCCTGGCCGGGTTGAGCCTGGCCGGTGCCGGTGCCACCTGGGCGTTGGGTTCCTGGGTGCAGGCCCGGCCCCGGCTGGAGGCGTACCGGGAGCGGATGATGGCCTGGGGCATGGTGCTGGTGGCGGTGTCCATCGCGGTGGTGCCGGCGGTGCTGATCGAGGCGGTCCCGGTGTGGGTGGTCGCGGTGGCCTGGGCGGCCGGGTGCTTCGGGATGGGTCTGGCCGTGACCCTGACCAGCGTGCTCCTGCTGAAGCTGTCCCCGCCCAAGGAGGCGGGTGCGAACTCGGCCTCCCTGCAGATCTCGGACGCGCTGGCGAACGTGGTCCTGCTCGCGGGCGGCGGCGCGGCCTTCGCGGCGCTCGGCGGCGGGGCGGTCGGCGGGGCCCACGGGGCGGCCGCGGCCGCGACCGGGGCGGGCGCCTCGCATCCGGCGGCCTTCGTGTCCGTCTTCCTCCCCATGGCCGCGGTGGCCCTGCTCGGCGCCTGGGTCGCCACCCGCATCAAGGCGGACCCCCGGCCGGCGTGACACCGAGCCCCGTCGCCCGCCGGAAAGGTGCCGGCGCGGCCGCCCGGTCCGCAGGGTTTCCCCGCCGAGGATCTCTGGTACCAGATTGGTACCACTAGAAGTAGAATTCCGTCATGGCCATGAACCTGCGTCTCCGCGACGACCAGACGGAAGCCCTGAAGCAGCGGGCCGAAGAAGAGGGCACCAGCATGCACGCCATACTGCTGCGCGCCGTCGACGACTACCTCGCCAGAACCGCTCACCAGGCGATCGTCCGCAAGACGGCCAAGGAGCAGGCGGCGAAGTGGAGTGAGCTCATGGAGCGGCTGAAGTGAGCTGTGTCTACCTGACGGCCGAGGACGTGCTGGAGATCGCCGCGGCGGCCTGCGACGACATGCGGATCGTCGTCCGGGACATCGGGCTGCTGGAATCTGCCGTGCATCGCCCCTCGGCCTCGGTATTCGGTGAGGAGGCGTACCCGGACCTCATCGAGAAGGCCGCGGCGCTCTTGCAGTCCCTCGCCGTGAACCACCCGCTCTTCGACGGCAACAAGCGCACGGCCTGGCTCTCGTGCATGGTGTTCCTCTCGGTCAACGGCGTCGACCTGCGCCCCGACATCGACGCGGCCGAGCGCCTGGTCATCGCCGTGGCGACCGGCGAGCAGGATGACGTGAAGGACATCGCCCACGGTCTCCGAGTCCTCGTCGCCCCGCCGGTGTGACGCTCGACGCACGTCGCGAGGTCAGGGGCTCGTGGCTCGCGTCGCTCCGGGTGGGGCCCGGTAAGGTGGCACGGTTGTCCTACGTACGGCGGCAGCCCGGGCCCGGAGCGCAGCGGGGCGCCGTACGGCGGGAGATCCGCACCCCGTACCCCGTACGCCGCGAGACCCGAACCGGAGACCGTGACTACTACCGCCTCCCACCACCTTTCCCCCGCCTTCCCGGGCCGTGCCCCCTGGGGTACCGCCAGCAAGCTGCGCGCCTGGCAGCAGGGAGCGCTGGACAAGTACGTCCAGACGCAGCCGCGGGACTTCCTCGCCGTCGCCACCCCCGGCGCCGGCAAGACGACCTTCGCGCTGACGCTGGCCTCCTGGCTGCTGCACCACCACGTCGTGCAGCAGATCACCGTCGTGGCCCCCACCGAGCACCTGAAGAAGCAGTGGGCGGAGGCGGCCGCGCGGATAGGCATCCGGCTGGACCCCGAGTACTCGGCGGGGCCGCTCAGCAAGGATTACCACGGGGTCGCCGTCACCTACGCCGGTGTCGGCGTGCGCCCGATGCTGCACCGCAACCGCTGTGAGCAGCGCAAGACCCTGGTCATCCTGGACGAGATCCACCACGCGGGCGATTCGAAGTCCTGGGGCGAGGCGTGCCTGGAAGCCTTCGACCCGGCGACCCGGCGGCTCGCGCTCACCGGTACTCCTTTCCGCTCCGACACGAATCCGATTCCTTTCGTCACCTATGAGGAGGGGAACGACGGAATCCGGAGATCTTCCGCCGATTACACCTACGGCTATGGAAATGCTCTCGGTGACGGGGTGGTTCGTCCCGTCATCTTCCTTTCCTACAGTGGAAACATGCGCTGGCGGACGAAGGCCGGTGACGAGATCGCGGCCCGTCTCGGCGAGCCCATGACCAAGGACGCCATCTCGCAGGCGTGGCGCACCGCGCTGGACGCGCGCGGGGACTGGATGCCGAACGTCCTGCGCGCCGCCGACCAGCGGCTCACCGAGGTCCGCAAGGGCATCCCCGACGCCGGCGGCCTGGTCATCGCCTCGGACCAGGACTCGGCCCGCGCGTACGCCAAGCTCATCCGTGAGATCACCGGCGACAAGGCCACCGTGGTCCTCTCCGACGACACCGGGGCCTCGAAGCGGATCGACGACTTCGCGGCGAGCACCGACCGCTGGATGGTCGCGGTCCGCATGGTGTCCGAGGGCGTGGACGTGCCCCGGCTCGCGGTCGGCGTGTACGCCACCACCATCTCCACCCCGCTCTTCTTCGCCCAGGCCGTGGGCCGCTTCGTGCGGTCGCGGCGGCGCGGTGAGACGGCCTCCGTGTTCCTGCCGACCATCCCCTACCTCCTCGACTTCGCCAACGAGATGGAGGCCGAGCGCGACCACGTCCTCGACAAGCCGAAGAAGTCGGGCGAGGACGAGGACCCGTACGCCGAGTCCGAGAAGGAGATGGACGAGGCGAACAAGCTCCAGGACGAGGACACCGGCGAGCAGGACATGCTCCCCTTCGAGGCCCTGGAATCCGACGCCGTCTTCGACCGGGTCCTGTACGACGGGGCCGAGTTCGGCATGCAGGCGCACCCGGGCAGCGAGGAGGAGCAGGACTACCTCGGCATTCCCGGACTCCTGGAGCCCGACCAGGTCCAGCTGCTCCTGCAGAAGCGGCAGGCCCGCCAGATCGCGCACAGCCGCCGCAAGCCGGACGCCGAGGCCGACCTCCTCGAACTGCCCGCGGAGCGCCGCCCGGTGGTCTCCCACAAGGAGCTGCTGGAACTGCGGAAGTCCCTCAACACGATGGTCGGCGCGTACGTCCACCAGAGCGGCAAGCCGCACGGGGTCATCCACACCGAGCTGCGCCGGGTCTGCGGCGGCCCGCCCAGTGCCGAGGCCACGGCGGGGCAGCTGCGCGAACGCATCAAGAAGGTCCAGGAGTGGGCCACCCGGATGCGCTGACCACGCCGGTCGGTGCCCGAGGGGGAGTGGGGCCCGTGCGGAGGAACGCACGGGCCCCACGGCCTTCCCGTGGGGACGGGGTCCGGGGGCGGGACGAGCCTCGGGAATTCCGGGTGTTCCACCGGTTCCCGGGCGCGCCGGCTCTCGGTGGGAGGAGCCGGCATTCCCGGTGTCCCACCGTAATGAACGGGTAAAGCCGCTTGCGTCGGGAAAGGTCCCCGCTCCCCCCGACCTAGGTCCTGAAGCGGCGCAAAATGCTCCTTCGCGCCCGGATTCTGGACGAGGTCTTCCGCTGAGCGGACCCGCTCGCTACATTCCCCGCTAATGAATCGCCCCGTGGCAGCGCCGCCGCGGAGCGCAGCCGGGCTTTGGCCTTACCGGCGGCCTCTCCGTGCGTCGCCGATGGGACCGGCAGCGCTTCCCCCGTGAGAGCCCCCCGCCGCTCACCGAAAGAGGGAGAGGCGTCGTGACCGCGGAAACCTCCCAGACTCTCGACCGGGGACTCCGAGTCCTCAAACTGCTCGCCGATACCGACCACGGCCTGACCGTCACCGAGCTCTCGAACCGGCTCGGCGTCAATCGGACCGTGGTCTACCGGCTGCTCGCCACACTGGAGCAGCACGCGCTCGTCCGCCGGGACCTCGGCGGGCGCGCCCGGGTGGGCCTCGGCGTGCTGCGGCTGGGCCGACAGGTCCACCCGCTCGTCCGCGAGGCGGCCCTGCCGGTGCTGCGCTCGCTCGCCGAGGACATAGGCGCGACCGCGCACCTCACCCTCGTCGACGGCACGGAGGCCCTCGCGGTCGCCGTGGTCGAACCGACCTGGACCGACTACCACGTCGCGTACCGGGCCGGCTTCCGGCACCCGCTGGACCGCGGGGCAGCCGGCCGGGCCATTCTCGCCGCCCGCCAGGGGGCGCTGACCGAGCCCGGCTACACGCTGACCCACGGCGAACTCGAAGCCGGTGCCAGTGGCGCCGCGGCCCCGCTGGTGGGGGTCACGGGGCTGGAGGGCAGCGTGGGCGTGGTGATGCTCGCCGACGCGGTGCCCGAGCGGGTCGGCCCCCGGGTGGTGGACGCGGCCCGCGAGGTCGCCGACGCCCTGCGCTGACGACCGCACCGACGGGCCTCGCCGCCCCCACCGGCGCCCGTCCCGCCGCCGCTCGCTCCTGACCGGTGACGGCCCCCGTGACGGCCCCGCGCCGGTCCGGGGCCCGGCTCCGGCCCGGCCCCGGACCGGCGCGGAACACGTGCGGAGCACCCGGCCAGCTAGATTGGCCGGGTGCTCTCTCGTCTCACGCGTCTCTCCCGGCCCGCCGCCCTGGGGCTCTGCGCCGTGCCCGTGCTGGCCCTCTTCGGGGTCGCGGCGGCCGCGCCGCTGCCGTTCGTGCTGGCCAGGCCCGGTATGACGGCCGACGTGCTCGGCGAGCAGAAGGGCCGGCCCGTCATCAGCATCACCGGGGCGCCCGTCCGCGAGACGAACGGCCAGCTGCGGATGACCACGATCCTGGCCACCTCCCCCTCCGCCACCGTGCGGCTGTCCGAGCTGGTCGACAACTGGTTCCGGACCGACAGGGCGGTCCTGCCGAAGGAGTCCGTGTACCCCTCCGGCAAGTCCGACGCCGAGATCGAGGAGCGGAACCTGGAGCAGATGGCCCGCTCCCAGTCCGACGCCGCCCTGGCCGCCCTCGACTTCCTCGACGAGGACCCGAAGAAGGTGAAGGTGGACCTGGAGCTCGCCGACGTCGGCGGGCCCAGCGCCGGGCTGCTCTTCTCCCTGGGCATCGTCGACAAGCTCGACGGAAACGGCAGCGGCAAGGACCTCACCGGCGGCCGCACCATCGCCGGCACCGGCACCATCAGCGCCGCCGGAGAGGTCGGACCGGTCGGGGGAGTCGGGCTGAAGACCCAGGCCGCGAAGCGGGACGGGGCCACCGTCTTCCTGGTCCCGAAGGCCGAGTGCTCCGACGCCGCCGCCCACCTGCCCGCCGGGCTGCGGCTGATCCCGGTCACCACCCTCTCCGGAGCGGTCGACGCCCTCCGCGCCCTCGACGCGGGCCGCGCCGTCCCCGCCTGCTGACCCCGCCCGCTCTCCCGCTGCCCCTCCCGCCCTCGGCCCGCCGTTCCCGCCGCCGTCCTCAGGGACGGTCGGAGTCCGAGGCGGCCTGCTCCACGAGCGGGATGACCCGGTGGGGGACCGGGTTCTCCATCACGATGGCCGTCGAGGAGCGGACGATGCCGTCGATGCCGACCACCCGGTCGATCACCCGCTGGAGATCGGCGTTCGAACGCGCCACCAGCCGGCACAGCATGTCCCCGTGGCCCGTCGTGGTGTGCAGCTCCAGCACCTCCGGCACGGTGGCCAGATGGGACCGCACCTCCGCGCCCAGCCCCTGCTTGATCTCCAGGGTGGCGAAGGCCGTCACCGGATAGCCTAGGGCCGCCGGGTCCACCTGCGGGCCGAAGCCGCGGATCACCCCCGTGGCCTGGAGCCGGTCCAGCCGCGCCTGCACCGTGCCGCGCGCCACGCCCAGCCGGCGGGACGCCTCCAGGACCCCGATCCGGGGCTCCCGGGCCAGGAGCACGATCAGTCGGCCGTCCAGTTCGTCGATGCTCACAGGGCCCTCCGGCGGTAGTCATCCTGTACAGGTTCTCCGAGGATGCTCACATTCCGCTGCGCAGATTGACCAGTGAAAATACGAACTATTGCGCACCTTGTGGATGAGCGGGAGTCTGCGCACATGACTGAGACGCTGGATCACACCACCCCCACCACCGCGCGCGAGGCCGACCCCTTCCCGGTGAAGGGCATGGACGCGGTGGTCTTCGCCGTCGGCAACGCGAAGCAGGCCGCCCACTACTACTCGACGGCCTTCGGCATGAAGCTGGTCGCGTACTCCGGGCCGGAGACCGGCTCCCGCGAGACCGCGAGCTACGTCCTGACCAACGGCTCCGCCCGCTTCGTGCTGACCTCCGTCATCAAGGCCGCCACCGACCACGGCCGCTTCCTCGCCGAGCACGTCGCCGAGCACGGCGACGGCGTCTACGACCTGGCCATCGAGGTCCCGGACGCGCGCGCCGCCTACGCCTACGCCGTAGAGCAGGGCGCCCGCGGCCTGGAAGAGCCCTACGAGATCAAGGACGAGCACGGCACCGTCGTCCTCGCCGTGATCGCCACCTACGGCCAGACCCGCCACACCCTCGTGGACCGCTCCGGCTACGACGGCCCCTACCTGCCCGGCTACGCCGCCGCCGAGCCGCTGGTCGCGCCGCCGGCCAAGCGCACCTTCCAGGCCGTGGACCACTGCGTCGGCAACGTCGAGCTCGGCCGCATGGATGAGTGGGTCGCCTTCTACAACAAGGTCATGGGCTTCACCAACATGAAGGAGTTCGTGGGCGACGACATCGCCACCGAGTACTCCGCCCTCATGTCCAAGGTGGTCGCGGACGGCACCAAGAAGGTCAAGTTCCCGATCAACGAGCCCGCGATCGCGAAGAAGAAGTCGCAGATCGACGAGTACCTCGAGTTCTACAACGGCCCCGGCGTGCAGCACATCGCCCTGGCCACCAACGACATCGTCTCCACCGTCCGCACCATGCGCGCCGCGGGCGTCCAGTTCCTGTCCGTCCCGGACACCTACTACGACACCCTCGGCGAGTGGGTCGGCGACACCCGCGTCCCGATCGACGAGCTGCGCGAGCTGAAGATCCTTGCCGACCGCGACGAGGACGGCTACCTGCTCCAGATCTTCACCAAGCCGGTCCAGGACCGCCCGACCGTCTTCTTCGAGATCATCGAGCGCCACGGCTCCATGGGCTTCGGCAAGGGCAACTTCAAGGCCCTCTTCGAGGCCATCGAGCGCGAGCAGGACAAGCGCGGCAACCTCTGACCCGGCACGGCCCCCGGTCACCCCTGGCACCCGGCCCCGCCGGGCGCCCTCCGGGAGCCGACCCGGCTCCCCACCGGCAGGACCCCCGGCCCCGGCCGGACCCGGTCCCGCCGGCCCACCGTGTCCCGCGGCCCGGAAGACCCCGGACCGCGGGACACGGGCACGCCCCCGGTACGCCCGTGCCGGGGGCTTCGCCGGTGGCGGACCCCGCCCGTGCCCGGAGCCGCCGACGCCCCGGGCACGGAGCACCCGCGAGGGCGGCCAGCCGGTGGGCGTGGAACTCGGCCTGGTCGGTCTTGAGGGCCGCCTCGGCCACCTGGTGGTGGGTGAGGGGGGCCTCGGCCTGG
>NZ_JBEOSD010000014.1:0-84547 GCF_040302735.1 Streptomyces sp. NPDC097619
CTGGGGCAGCGACCACCCCGTCGGCGCCTCCATGATCACCGGCATCGGCACGGTCCCCGCCCCCCGCACCCCGTTCACCCGACCGGAACGCCGGCCTCCAAGTTGAGCACCGTGCCGCGTTCCCGGGCCCGCAGGGCCCAGCGCAGGCGTTCGTAGCGGACGGGGGGCAGCATTCCGGCCGCCTGGGCCTCCGTGGCGAACCGCCATTCCCGCAGCTCGGGGCCGGGCAGCCGCAGGGCGGCCTGCCGGGCGTGGTCCAAGCGGCCCCCGTCGAAGAGCAGGCGCAGGCCGCCGAAGGCGGGCCGTACCGGCGGCTCCCAGTCGACCACGAGCAGCCGCGGCGGCTCGGACAGCCGCAGCCCCAGTTCCTCGGCCACCTCCCGGACCCCGGCCCGGGCCGGGGCCTCCCCGGCCTCGACCACCCCGCCCGGGAACTCCCAGCCGGGCTTGTAGGTCGGGTCGACCAGCAGGACCCGGTCCTCCTCGTCGAAGAGGAGCACCCCGGCCGCCAAGGTGCGGTCGGTGGGCTTCGGGGTCTGCACGATGGGGCAGACCGCCGCCTCGTCGGTGCGCACCGCCCGGGCGATGAGCTCGGCCGTGGCCCGCGGGGTGAGCGCTCCGTTGTCCACCGCGTAGGCGTCCCGGGCCCACCATCCCGCCGCCGCCTCGCGGGCCGCGGGGAGCCGGTCCAAGGACCACTGGCGCACCCGCAGCCGGTTCTCCTCCTCGGTGGGTCCGAGCTCGGTCCGGGCCTCGATCCGCGCTCGCAGGATCGTTTCATCAGGAGTGAGGACCACATGGCGCACACAGATGCCCCGAGCGGCCAGCCCGCCGAAGATCTCGTCCCGGTACTCCTGCCGCAGCAGGGTCATCGGCACCACGAGGGTGCCGCCCAGGTCCGCGAGCAGGGCCGCGGCCCCGTCCACCACCAGCTGCCGCCAGACGGGCAGGTCCTGGTAGTCCGCCACCTCGTCCAGCCGCTTCTGCGGCAACAGCCGGCGCAGCGCCCCGCCGATCACCTCGGGGTCGTACGGACTGGCGTCCGGGATCAGACCGGCCAGCTCGCGCGCCGTACTGGTCTTGCCGGCGCCGAAAGCGCCGTTGATCCAGACAATCACGGGTCCCCCCTCGTCCGAAGCCCCCAGTGGCTTGCCCGCATCACCCTGTCACGGAAACGCGGATACCGGCCAACTCCGCCCGGACAACGTTGTCAGAGGTCCTACTCTGGTACGAGCCGCGCCCCGACCGCCCCGGAGGACCCCCTCGTGCCCACAGCGCCCCGCCCGCCCGAGCCCCGCTACGGCACCCGGCCGACGATGAAGGACGTGGCCGCGCACGCCGGGGTCGGGCTGAAGACGGTCTCCCGGGTCGTCAACGGCGAGCCGGGGGTCACCCCTGACACCGAGCGGCGGGTCCAGGAGTCCATCACCGCGCTCGGGTTCCGGCGCAACGACAGCGCCCGGGTGCTGCGCAAGGGGCGCACCGCCAGCATCGGGCTGGTCCTGGAGGACCTGGCCGACCCCTTCTACGGACCGCTGAGCCGGGCCGTGGAGGAGGTGGCCCGGGCGCACGGGGCCCTGTTGGTGAACGGCTCCAGCGCGGAGGACCCCGAGCGCGAGCGGGAGTTGGTCCTGGCGCTCTGCGCGCGGCGCGTGGACGGGCTGGTGGTGATCCCGGCCGGGGACGACCACCGCTATCTGGAACCGGAGGTCCGGGCGGGCCTGGCCACCGTCTTCGTGGACCGCCCGGCGGGTCGGATCGAGGCCGACGTGGTCCTGTCGGACAGCTACGGCGGGGCCCGCGAAGGCGTGGCCCACCTGATCGCGCACGGCCACCGCCGGATCGGCTTCATCGGGGACCACCCGCGCATCCACACCGCCACCGAGCGGCTGCGGGGCTATCGGGCGGCGATGGCGGAGGCGGGCCTGCCGGTGGCCCCGGCCTGGGAGTCGCTGGGGTCCACCGCCCCGGAGCGGGTCGCGGCGGCCGCGGCGGGGATGCTCGGCGGGGCGGAGCCGGTGACGGCGCTGTTCGCGGGGAACAACCGCGTCACCGTGACCGTCGTGCGGGTGCTGGCCGCCGCCCGGCCGGTGGCGCTGGTCGGCTTCGACGACTTCGAGCTGGCCGACCTGCTGCGTCCGGGGGTCACGGTGGTGGCGCAGGACGCCGCCGCGCTCGGCCGGGTGGCCGCCGACCGGCTGTTCACCCGGCTCGGCGGGGCCCGCCCGGAGCCCGAGCGGACCGAGCTGCCCACGCGGCTGGTCCCCCGCGGCTCCGGCGAACTCCCGCCCGCCGCGCCGTAGTCAGGCCGCCGCCCGTCCCTCCCCCGCGCCCGGTCGGACCGACAGCGCCGTCAGGTAGCGGCCGAGGCCCTCTGCGGTGCGGTCGAGCGGGAAGCGGGCCGCGAGCGCGCCGTCCGGGCGGACCAGGAAGCCGGTGGGGCCCGCCGGCCGGTAGAGCCGGGCGAATTCCCCGGCCGCGTCCCGGTAGGAGACCAGGGGCGGGGCTCCGGGCGGGCCCTGCGGAGGGTGTGCGGCCGGGTCCGCGGCGAGGATCGTCACGGCCTCGGCGGGCAGGCCGGTCCGCGGAGGCCGACCGGGCTCCGCCCCGTCGCCTCCGAGCTGGATTCCGGCGCCGGCGGCCGCGGCGAGGGCGGCGGCCGCGGCGGTCGGGTCCGGCGCGTACAGCAGGAGCACGTGCCCGGGGCGGTCGCGCAGCAGGTCGAGGAGGCGCAGCGGGTACGCGGCCAGGGCGGCGGTCAGCCCCGGGCAGTCCGGGGCCCGGTCGCCGGGCCCCGGGGCGCCGTCGGGGACCTCCCCGCCGGGGTCCAGGGGGCCGCTCCGGTAGGAGACGAGCAGCTGCCCCTCGGTGAGGGCCAGGGTCCGCGGGTCGGGGGTGTCGGGACCGGCCCCGACCCCGCCGGCCCGGGCGTGCCGGACGGTGCGGCCGACGACCTCCTCGCCGACGGGTCGGCGTTCGGCGTCGTAGCTCGCCAGCAGCTCCGGGCCGGCGGTGCCGCGGACCACCAGGGCCAGCTTCCAGGCGAGGTTGCAGGCGTCCTGGATGCCGGTGTTCATGCCCTGGGCGCCGGTGGGCGGGTGGATGTGCGCGGCGTCGCCCGCGACGAACACCCGGCCCTCGCCGTACCGGTCGGCGATGCGGTGGCTGATCCGGAAGACGGAGGACCAGCGCAGCCCGGAGAGCTCCGCCGGGCGGGGCGCGAGCCGGTCCACGACGGCGCGCAGCTCGTCGAGGGTGGGGGCGCGCGAGGGGTCGAGCCCGTGGGCGGGGCCTTCGGTGGCGGTACCGCCGCCCGAGGTCGGTCCGGTCCCCTCGCCCGACGGGGCCACGGTGAGCCCCGGGGGGACCGCCATCGAGACGCGGTAGCGGGCGGCGCCCGGCAGGGGGACGCAGACCAGCACCTCTTCGGGGGCGCCGTTCCGGGCGGGGCGGGTGGCGCGGACGGCGTACGCGGGCGGCAGGTCCCAGTCGAGCAGGAGGTCACCGAGCATGTACTCCTGGGGGAAGGCACCGCCGCCGAAGTCGAGTCCGAGGCCCTTGCGGACGGTGCTGTGGGCGCCGTCGCAGCCGGCCAGGTAGCGCACCCGCAGTTCCTCCTCGGCCCCCGCGGCGGAGCGCAGCCGGGCGGTGACGCCGTCGGGGTCCTGGGTGAAGGAGAGCAGGTCGGTGCCGCGTTCCACGGGGGTGCCGAGGCCCGCGAGGTGGGCCTCCAGGATGGCCTCGGTGGCGTACTGCGGGAGGGCGGCGAAGCGGTACGGCACGTCCGGGGGGAGGTCGAAGCCCGCCCGGACCCGCTCCTCGCCGTCCACGTAGACGAGTTGGCCGCGCAGGGTGAGGGCGGCCTCCATGACGGTGCGGGCCAGTCCGGCGCGGTCCCAGAGCTCCAGGGTGCGCGGCTGGATGCCGATGGCCTTGGCGTAGGGCAGCCGGGCGGCCAGCCGGTCCACGATCCGGCAGCGCACGCCGTGGCGGCGCAGTTCGAGGGCGGCGCTCAGACCGACGGGCCCGGCGCCCACCACGAGTACCTCGGTGTCCGCTGCCCGGCTCACGGGACCTCCCGGTGGCGGCCCCCCTGGTGGTCCCCCCATTCTCGCGCGGCCCGGCGGGGCGGGCCCGTCGACGGCGGGCGGGGCCCGACCGGTCGGCGCCGGACGTGCCGCCGGCCCGCACCGGGCAGGGAGCCGGTGCGGGCCGGGTCGGAGGTCAGGCCGAGGCGGTGAGGGTGGCCGAGCGGCGCGGGATCGCGAAGGCGTCCAGCTCGGCGCGGCTCAGGCCGGTCAGGCCGGTGACCTCGTCGGCGCCCACCGCGCCGCAGTCCAGGCCGCGGACCAGGTAGCCGGCCAGGGCCTTGGCGGTGGCGGGCTCGTCCATCACGTCGCCCTCGATCCGGGCCACGTACGCCTTCAGGCGGGCCGCGGCGGCGTCGAGGCCCTCGCGGTAGAAGGCGAAGACGGCGGCGTAGCGGGTCGGCAGGTGACCGGGGTGCATGTCCCAGCCCTGGTAGTAGGCGCGGGCCAGGGCGCGGCGGGTGAGGCCGTAGTGCAGCTTCCACGCCTCGTGCACGTGCTCGGTGGTGCCGATCGGGAGGACGTTGGTGGAGCCGTCGGAGACGCGGACGCCGGTGCCCGCGGCGGCCACCTGCATGATCGCCTTGGCGTGGTCGGCGGCCGGGTGGTCGCTGGACTGGTAGGCGGCGGAGACGCCGACGCAGGCGCTGTAGTCGAAGGTGCCGTAGTGCAGGCCGGTGGCACGCCCCTTGGCGGCGTCGATCATGCGGGCCACGGTGGCGGTGCCGTCGGAGGCCAGGATGGACTGGCTGGTCTCGATCTGGATCTCGAAGCCGATGCGGCCGGGGCGCAGGCCGCGGGTGGCCTCGAAGGACTCCAGGAGCCGGACGAAGGCGTCGACCTGCTCGGCGTAGGTGACCTTGGGGAGGGTGAGGACGAGGTTGTCCGGGAGGCCGCCGTGGGCGAGGAGGCCGGAGAGGAAGACGTCGGTGGTGCGGATGCCGCGGTCGCGGACGTTGGACTCCATGCACTTCATGCGGATGCCCATGTAGGGGGCGTTGGTGCCGTTGGAGTACGCCTCGGAGACCAGGCGGGCGGCGCGGGCGGCGGCCTGGTCCTCCTCCTCGTCGGAGCGGACGCCGAAGCCGTCCTCGAAGTCGATGCGGAGGTCCTCGATGGGCTCCTCCGTCAGCTTGGCGCGGACGCGCTCGTAGACGGGTCCGGCCAGCTCGTCCTTGATGCCGAGGACCTTGGCGAGGGTGGCGGCGTCGGGGGCGTGCTCGTCGAGGGCGGCGAGGGCCTGGTCGCCCCAGGCACGGACGGTGTCCGCGGTGAAGACGTCCCCGGGTACGTAGACGGTGTGCACGGGCTGGCGGGTGCCGGGGTCGCCGGGGTAGCGGCGGGCGAGCTCCGCGTCCACCGGGGCGAGGGAGGCGCTGATGCCCTCGCTGACCGCGCCGGCGAGGCTCGTCGCCACCTTCTCCTGCTGACCCATCGTGCACTCTCCTCACTTTTCCGCTTCACGGAAGCATTGATCCGCATAGCAGAACTTAGTCAGCGGCTCCCCTGTCGTCAATGGTGTCCCGAACGCGCGCGGGGCCGCGTGGTGATCATCACCACGCGGCCCCGGACGGAGTGTCTTCGCAGGTCAGCCGATCAGCCCTTGCGGGCCTGGATCTCGGCGGTCAGCTGCGGGACGACCTCGAAGAGGTCGCCGACCACGCCGTAGTCGACCAGCTCGAAGATCGGGGCCTCGGCGTCCTTGTTGACGGCCACGATGGTCTTCGAGGTCTGCATGCCGGCCCGGTGCTGGATCGCGCCGGAGATGCCGGAGGCGATGTAGAGCTGCGGGGAGACCGACTTGCCGGTCTGGCCGACCTGGTTGGAGTGCGGGTACCAACCGGCGTCCACGGCGGCGCGGGAGGCGCCGACGGCCGCGCCGAGCGAGTCGGCCAGGGCCTCGATGATGCCGAAGTTCTCGGCACCGTTGACGCCACGGCCGCCGGAGACCACGATCGCGGCCTCGGTCAGCTCGGGACGGCCGGTGGACTCGCGCGGGGTGCGGGAGACGACCTTGGTGCCGGTGGCCAGGGCACCGAAGGTGACGGCGAGGGCCTCGACGGCGCCCGCGGCCGGGGCGGCCTCCACCGGGGCCGAGTTCGGCTTCACGGTGATGACCGGGGTGCCCTTGGAGACGCGGGACTTGGTGGAGTACGAGGCGGCGAACGCGGACTGGGTCGCGACCGGGCCCTCGTCACCGGCCTCCAGGTCCACGGCGTCGGTGATGATGCCGGAGCCGATGCGGACCGCGAGGCGGGCGGCGATCTCCTTGCCCTCCGCGGAGGAGGGGACCAGGACGGCGGCCGGGGAGACGGCCTCGTACGCGGCCTGGAGCGCGTCCACCTTCGGTACCACGAGGTAGTCGGCGAACTCGGGGGCGTCGGCGGTCAGGACCTTGACCGCACCGTGCTCGGCGAGCACGGCCGCGGTGTCGGCGGCACCGGCGCCGAGGGCGACGGCGACCGGCTCGCCGACGCGGCGGGCCAGCGTGAGCAGTTCGAGGGTGGGCTTGCGGACGGCGCCGTCCACGTGGTCGACGTAGACGAGAACTTCAGCCATGGGACTTCTCCAGCGATTGCGAAGATACGAGGGGCGGTGGGGGTGCCGAAGCCTTAGATGAACTTCTGGCCGGCCAGGAACTCGGCCAGCTGCTTGCCGCCCTCGCCCTCGTCCTTGACGATCGTGCCGGCGGTGCGGGCCGGACGCTCGGTGGCGGAGTCCACCGCGGTCCAGGCACCCTCCAGGCCGACCTCCTCGGCGTCCACGCCGAGGTCCGACAGGTCCCAGGACTCCACCGGCTTCTTCTTGGCGGCCATGATGCCCTTGAAGGACGGGTAACGGGCCTCACCGGACTGGTCGGTGACGGAGACCACGGCCGGCAGGGAGGCGGTCAGCTGCTCGCTGGCGGCGTCGCCGTCGCGGCGGCCGGTCACGGTGCCGTCCTCGACCTTGACCTCGGAGAGCAGGGTGACCTGCGGGACGCCCAGGCGCTCGGCGAGGATGGCCGGGAGCACGCCCATGGTGCCGTCGGTGGAGGCCATGCCGGTGAGGACCAGGTCGTAACCGGCCTTCTCCAGGGCCTTGGCCAGGACCAGCGAGGTGCCCATGACGTCGGTGCCGTGGAGGTCGTCGTCCTCGACGTGGACGGCCTTGTCGGCACCCATGGACAGCGCCTTGCGCAGGGCGTCCTTGGCGTCCTCGGGGCCGACCGTCAGCACGGTGACCTCGGCCTCGTCGGCCTCCTCGGCGATCTGCAGCGCCTGCTCGACGGCGTACTCGTCGAGCTCCGACAGCAGGCCGTCCACGTCCTCGCGGTCGACCGTCAGGTCGTCGGCGAAGCCCCGGTCACCGGTGGCGTCGGGCACGTACTTCACACAGACAACGATCCTCAAGCTCACGCCGGCTCTCCTACTGCATCGTCTCTACTTGTGCTGCCTTGTGCAGGCAGCATAGGCGCCTCTTCGGGCACATCCCGACCGGGGCGGCCCGCGCTCCGAACAGGATGTTACTCGCCAGTACATCCAAGGTCCGGCCAGGAAGCAAGCCGGACCCACTGTGACCTTCCCAACGCCCGGACCAGGGTGAAAGTGCCCGCCGGCGGGGCAGGTAAGGCAAGGCTCAGTCGCGCAGGGCGTTGAACCGCCCCCCGTGGTAGAGCAGCGGCCGTCCGCTGCTCCCGGCCGGGCCTTCCGGACTGCCCGCGACCACTTCCGCGAGGACCAGCCGGTGTTCCGCCGCGGGCACCTTGGCCACCACCCGGCACACCAGCCACGCCAGTACTCCGTCCAGGACCGGCACCCCCTCCGGACCCGGCCGCCAGGAGGTGCCCGGCCCGAACCGGTCGGCTCCGCTACGGGCGAACAGCCCGGCCAGCTCGCCCTGGTCCTCGCCGAGCACGTGCACGCCGACGTGCTCCGCGCCGGACAGGACCGGCCAGCTGGAGGACCCGGTGCCCACGGAGAAGGAGAGCAGGGGCGGATCGGCGGCCACGGAGCTGAGCGAGGTGGCGGTGAAGCCCACCGGACGCTCCGGGCCGGCCGCGGTGATCACGGCGACCCCGGCGGCGTGCCGGCGGAAGACGGAGCGGAGGAGGTCGGCGGAGCCCTGGCGGGCGGCGCCCGGGGAAACGGTCGGTGCCGTCATCGTGAGTGGTGTCCTTCTGACTGGTTCGTCTGCGCGTCGGGGGCCGTTCAACGGCCCGGACAGCGCGCGCTCGCGTGTCCGGCGGGGCCACCGGGGACCCGTCCGGAAAGAAGGAGATCAGACCGCATACGGCCAGCCTGTCCAGGGGTGGGCGGTGCGTCAAGCGCCTGCGGGCAGATGCGAGCGGCATCACGGAGCCCCCGGACGGCGCCCGTACGGAAGTTCGGACTCTGACGGTGACCCGTCAGAGCTCCCGGGGCCACCCCCGCGTCGCCTCCGGGCGCCACGGCGGCCGCGGGGCTCAGAGCACGGCCCCCAGGGCGGCGATCACGTCGACCTTGCGCGGCATGCCCTCGGCCCGCCGCACCACCCGGCCCGCGCCGTCCAACACCAGCACCGTCGGGGTCCGCCGCACGTCCAGCGAGCGGACCAGCTCCAGTCGCGCCTCGGCGTCGATCTCCACGTGGGCCACGCCCGGCACCAGGGCGGCCACCTCGGCGAGCACCCGCCGGGTGCCCCGACAGGGCCGGCAGAAGGCGGTGGAGAACTGCACCAGGGTGGCCCGTTCCCCGGGCGCGGCGCCCAGTTCGGCCTCGCCCAGCACCCGCTCCGCGGTCTCCGCGCCCTGCCCCGCCACCCGCTGCTCCCGTCCTCGCCGGACCCACTGCCCGGTCCCCGGGCAACCACCCCACCGGTGCCCGGAATTCCCTGCGTGACGAGAATCTCTCCCGGCGCGGCCCGCTGAACTGGCCACCGGGGCCGCCATGGGGCACGATCCCCCTTGCCACGTACCTACGATGGCGTAACTTCCCGCCGGGAGAACCTCCCCAGGCACAAAGAGAGGGGTCTCCCCGCATGGCAGAGCTCGTCTACCCCCCGGTCGTCGGCGCCGCGCACACCCTGTTCCGCGCGCTCGACATCCGTATCGACATGAAGGGCACGGAGCACATCCCGCGCCAGGGCGGTGCGGTGCTCGTCTCCAACCACATCGGGTACCTCGACTTCATCTTCACCGGCCTGACGGCGCGACCCTCCAAGCGGCTGGTGCGGTTCATGGCCAAGGACTCGGTCTTCCGGCACAAGGTCTCGGGCCCGCTGATGCGCGCCATGAAGCACATCCCGGTCGACCGCAAGCAGGGCGAGGCCGCCTACCAGCAGGCCCTCACCTCCCTGCGCTCCGGCGAGATCATCGGGGTCTTCCCCGAGGCCACCATCTCCCAGTCCTTCACGCTCAAGAGCTTCAAGTCGGGGGCGGCCCGGATGGCCCAGGAGGCCGGGGTGCCGCTGATCCCGATGGCGCTGTGGGGCACCCAGCGGCTGTGGACCAAGGGCCGCCCGAAGGACCTGCGGCGCAGCCACATCCCGGTGACCATGCGCGTGGGAGAGCCCATGGAGGCCCCCACCGACCAGTACGCGGGCGCGATCACCCGACGCCTGCGCGAGCGGGTCCAGGAGCTGCTGGACGCCGCCCAGGGCGCCTACCCGGCCCGCCCGAAGGGCCCGGAGGACTCCTGGTGGCTGCCGGCCCACCTGGGCGGCACCGCGCCCACCCCGGCCGAGGTCCGCGACCAGGGCTGAGCGCCCCCACGGGCGCACGGACGCCGCGCGACACCGGCCGGGACCGCGGACGGCCCCGAGGGCGCCGGGAGGCTTCCCGGGGCCCTCAGAGCGCCGTGGGCAGCCTCCGCCACAGCTCCTCGCGGTCGGCCGAGTGCCGCAGCGCGTCCAGGACGGGCACGGGCGGGGTGGCGTACAGCAGCGGGTAGTCGACCTCACCGACGGCGGGCCGCACCGTCCACGCCAATCGCTCCGTGTCCGGGGAGAACCGCGCGTCCACCCCGGGCGGGACGTTGCCCCGGGGGTCCTGCCGGGCCCAGTCCGCGCGGCCGGGGAACAGCACGGCCACGAGTCCGTGGACCAGCGGGTTCCCCCCGTCCTCGTCGGCGAGCCGCTGGTAGCAGAGTCCGGTGGGGATCCCCTCGGCCCGGAGCAGGGCGGCCAGGGCGTGGGACTTGGCGTGGCAGATGCCGGTCTCCAGGGTGAGCACGTCGGAGGCGCGCCAGGTGACGCGGTCGTCCCCGGTGTCCGCGGAGTGCGGGATCCGGTCCCGGACGTGGTGGTAGGCCGCGCGGGCGTAGGCCAGATCGTCGCCGGCGCGGGCGCGGAGGGCGGCCGCCGTGGCGCGCACCACGGGATGGTGGTGGTCGATCACCTCGTCGGCGGCGGTGTAGGCGCCCGGGTCGGTCGCGTGCGGGATCAGCTGCATGCCCCGGAGCATAGGAAGGCCCCCGGCCGCATTCAATGGAATTACGGTCGGGGGCATACCCATGCACTACGGGGTGGTCCGCCTCAGCGGGCCATCTCCTCCTTGAGGGCCTGGACGAAGCCGTCCACGTCCTCGGGCTGGGTGTCGAACCCGCACATCCAGCGGACGTCGCCGGCCGCCTCGTCCCAGAAGTAGAAGCGGAAACGCTTCTGCAGGCGGCGGGTGACCTCGTGCGGGAGCCGCGCGAAGACGGCGTTGGCCTGCACCGGGTACAGCACCTCCACCCCGTCCACGCCGCGCACCCCGGCTTCCAGCCGGGCCGCCATGTCGTTGGCGTGCCGGGCGTTGCGCAGCCACAGGTCCTTGGCGAGCAGCGCCTCCAGCTGGACGGAGACGAAGCGCATCTTCGAGGCCAGCTGCATGGACATCTTGCGGACGTGCTTCATCTGGCGGGCGGCGTCCGGGTTCAGCACGACGACGGCCTCGCCGAACATCATGCCGTTCTTGGTGCCGCCGTAGGAGAGCACGTCCACGCCCACGGTGTTGGTGAAGGTCCGCATCGGCACGTCCAGGGACGCGGCGGCGTTCGCTATCCGGGCCCCGTCGAGGTGCACCTTCATCCCGAGGGAGTGCGCGTGCCGGCAGATGGCCGCGATCTCCTCCGGGGTGTACACGGTGCCCAGCTCGGTGTTCTGGGTGATGGACACCACCTGGGGCATGGCCCGGTGCTCGTCCTCGAAGCCCCATGCCTCCTGGTCGATCAGCTCGGGGGTGAGCTTGCCGTCCGGGGTGGGGACCGCGAGGAGCTTCAGACCGGCCATCCGCTCCGGCGCGCCGCCCTCGTCCACGTTGATGTGGGCGGTCTTGGCGCAGATCACCGCGCCCCAGCGGTCCGTCATCGCCTGGAGGGCGGTGACGTTCGCGCCGGTGCCGTTGAAGACCGGGTACGCCTCGGCGTACGGCCCGAAGTGGCTGCGGATGATCTTCTGGAGGTGCTCGGTGTACTCGTCCTCGCCGTAGGAGACCTGGTGGCCGCCGTTGGCGAGGGCGAGGGCCTCCAGGACCTCCGGGTGGACCCCCGCGTAGTTGTCGCTGGCGAAGCCGCGCACCGCCGGGTCGTGCCGGCGGCGCGCGTCCGTCTTCAGGGTTGCGGGGTGAGCCACAGACGCTGTCCGTTCACTTCCGTGGCGGGCCGGTCCCACACTCCGGCGATGGCCTCGGCCAGCTCCGTGACGTCGGTGAAGCCCGCGAACTTCGCAGTGGGGCGCTCGGCTCGCATGGCCTCGTGCACCAGTGCCTTGATCACCAGGATGGTAGCCGCCGCCTTCGGCCCGTCCTCGCCCCCGGCCTTGCGGAAGGAGTCCGCCATGGCCAGGGTCCACGCCTCGGCGGCCGCCTTGCCGGCGTTGTACGCGGCGTTGTTGGCGACCGGCTTGTGCGCGCCGGACTGGCTGATCAGCACGTAGCGGCCGTTCCCGGTGCGCTGGAGGCCGTCGTGGAAGGCCATCGAGGTGTGCTGGACGGTGCGGATGAGGAGCTTCTCCAGGAACTCCCAGTCCGCGAGGTCGGTCTCCGTGAAGGAGGGGCTGCCGCGCCAGCCGCCCACGAGGTGGACGAGGCCGTCGACGCGGCCGAACTCCTTCTCGGTCCGGTCGGCCCAGGCGCGGGTGGCGTCCAGGTCGAGGAGGTCCACGGTGTCGCCGGTGACGGTGGCGCCGCCGTGGGCGTACCGCGCCGCGTCCACGGCCTCCGCCAGGCGGGCGGGGTCCGCGTCGGAGGCCACGACCGTGGCCCCCGCCTCGGCGAGCCGGATCAGGGTGGCGCGGCCCGCGGGCCCGCCGGCTCCGGCGACCGCGACCACCGCTCCGCTCAGCGGGCCGTTCCCGTTGCCGCTCATGACTGCTGCCTCCTGTGCGCCGTCGCTCACGCGGCGACCTGCGCGTCCGCCGCGTCCTTCGCCGTGATGCCCTTGGTGGAGGCGATCACGCCCTTCAGCTTCTTGGAGAGGGCCTCGAAGAACATGCTGAGCGGAAACTCGTCCGGAAGCACGTCGTCGACGAGCTTGCGGGGCGGCTGGGACAGGTCCAGGGCGTCGGGACCCTTGGCCCACTTGGAGCCCGGGTGCGGGGCCAGGTAGGTGGAGACCAGCTCGTACGCCTTGAACCAGTGGACCAGCTTCGGGCGGTCGATGCCGTCGCGGTACAGCTTCTCGATCTCGCCGCAGAGCTGGTTGGTGATCCGGGGGGCCTGCTCCCAATCGATCTTCAGCTTGTTGTCGGTCCAGCGGATCACGTCGTGCTTGTGCAGGTACGCGAAGAGCAGCTGGCCGCCGAGACCGTCGTAGTTGCGGTTGCGGTCGCCGGTGAGCGGGAAGCGGAACATCCGGTCGAACAGGACGGCGTACTGGACGTCGCGGCCGTGCTCGTTGCCCTCGGCGTCGAGCTTCACGGCTTCCTTGAAGGCGGTGAGGTCGCAGCGCAGCTCCTCCAGGCCGTACATCCAGAACGGCTGGCGCTGCTTGATCATGAACGGGTCGAAGGGCAGGTCGCCGTGGCTGTGGGTGCGGTCGTGGACCATGTCCCACAGGACGAAGGCCTTCTCGCAGCGGTCCTGGTCGGCGAGCATGAGGCGGATGTCCTCGGGCAGCTCCAGGCCAAGGGTCTCCACGGCGGCCTCGGTGACCTTGCGGAAGCGGGCGGCCTCGCGGTCGCAGAAGATGCCGCCCCAGCTGAAGCGCTCGGGGGCCTCGCGGACGGCGATGGTCTCCGGGAAGAGCACGGCGGAGTTGGTGTCGTAGCCCGCGGTGAAGTCCTCGAAGGTGATGCCGAGGAAGAGCGGGTTGTCGTACCGGGTGCGCTCCAGCTCGGCCAGCCACTCGGGCCACACCATCTTCAGGGCGACGGCCTCGAAGTTGCGGTCGGGGTTGCCGTTCTGGGTGTACATCGGGAAGACCACCAGGTGCTGGAGGCCGTCCGCGCGCTCGGCGGCGGGCTGGAAGGCCAGCAGCGAGTCGAGGAAGTCCGGGATCCCGAAGCCGTCGGCGACCCACTTGCGCAGGTCGGCGACGAGGGCGCGGTGGTAGGTCGTCGCGTGGGGCAGCAGCGGGGAGAGCTCCTCGACCGCGGCGGCCATCCGCTCGACGGTGGCCGCGGCGGTCTCCCGGGTGGGAGCGCCCTCTGCCTCGAAGTCGATCGAACCGTCCTTGGACTGCCAGGGGCGGATCTCTTCCACGGCGGCCTTGAGCACGGGCCACGCAGGGTGGTCCACCACCCGCGTCTCGGCGGTTATGGCGCCACCGCCGACGCCCGGCACAAGAGTTTCCGTCATGTCACTTCCTCCACAGGAGAACCTCACGTCAAGACAGCGTATGCATGCGAAGGTCTCCCGCTCAAGAGGGGGATCAATAAATTATCCTGCGCGACCCCCTGATGTACCGAAATTCTTCCCGTGCCAGACGGTTGCGGCGACGAGTTCGGCGAGCCCTCGCAGAGCGGTACGAGCCTCGGGCAGGTGTTCGGGGAAGGCGGTGAAGCCGTGGAACACCCCCGGGTACGCGTCCACGGTGACGGCCGCGCCCCGGGAGCGCCGGGCCGCGGCGAAGGCCAGCCCGTCGTCCAGGAGGGGGTCGCACCCGGCGAGCACCAGGTGCGCCGGCGGCAGGGCGGCCAGCGCGGCCTCCCCGGCGGCCGACGGGGAGGCCAGGGGATCGCCCGGATCGCCGTCGGGGCCCAGGTACCGCTCCCAGAACCAGCGCAGGTGGGCGGCGGTCAGGTAGTACCCCTTCCCGTTGCGGCGGTGGGACTCCCCCGCGCGCGCCGCGTCCAGGGCCGGACACAGCAGCACCTGGAGGGCCACCGCGGGGCCGCCCCGCCGGGCCGCCGTCAGCAGGGCGGACACCGCCAGGGCGGCCCCCGCGCTGTCGCCCGCCACCACCAGGGCCGCCGGGTCCCCGCCCAGCTCCCCGGCGTGCGCGGCGGTCCAGCAGAGGGCCGCGTACACGTCCAGGGGGGCGGCCGGGAAGGGGTGCTCGGGCGCCTTGCGGTACTCGACGGCCACGACCACCGCCCCGGTGGAGGCGCACAGGGCGCGGACGGTCCGGTCGTAGGTGTCGAGGTCGCAGAGGACGAATCCGCCGCCGTGACAGAAGAGGAGGGTGGGACGGGGCCCGGGCGGGCCGCCCGGGCCCGGCCGGTACACGCGGACCGGAACGGCGGGGGCGCCGGCGGGACCCGGCACCGACAGGTCGGTCACGGCTCCCACCGGGAGCGGGGGGCGCGCCTCGCCGGGCGCGGCCGCGAGGATCCGACGGGCCTCGGCGGCGTCGGTGACGGCCCCGCCGAGGTCGGGGAAGACCGCGGCGAGGGCGTCGGCCAGCCGGCGGGCCGCCGGGGTGAGCCGGTCCGGGGCGATCACGGGGCCGTGGCGGTCGGGGCGGTCTCGCCGCGGAAGTGCGGGATGACCTTCTCGCCCCACTGCCGCAGGGTCTCCAGGCAGGCCGCCTGCGGGACCGTGCCCATCTGGACCAGGCAGATCACCTCGTCGGCTCCGGCCTCGGCGAGCCGCCGCACGTGGGCGATGGCGTCCTCGGCGGTGCCGTAGGCGTGGTCGGCGTGGAAGGTGGCGGTGGCGGTGGGCCGGACGGGGACGGACTGCTCGTGGAGGCGGGCCTCGACCTGCTCGGCGGCGCGGCGCAGCTCGGCCGCCTCGTCCGCCCCCGGGACCACGGCCTCGTCCGGGACCCCGGTGTCCCCGTACCAATGCCCGATGGCCTGGGCGAAGAAGCGCTGGCCGCGCAGTCCGGTGCGGCGGGCCTCCTCCCGGTCGTCCAGGACGAGGGTGGGGCAGAGCACGGCGAAGTGGTCGTTGACCTCGGTGGAGACGAGGCGGGCGCCGTCGCGGGCGGCCACGGCCCCGTCGTACACGGCGCGCATCCGGGCCACCGACTCCGGCCCCGCGAAGCCCATCACCAGGGCTCCCACGCCGAGCTGCGCCGCCTGCACCAGGGTGTCCTCGCGGGAGCAGGCCAGGAAGAGCGGGGGGTGCGGGAGCCGGGCGGGGCGGGGCAGCACCGGGTGGGGGCCGATGTCGAGGAACTCGCCGTGGTATTCCAGGCGCTCCTCCTGCCAGGCTCGGCCGATGACCCGCAGCCCCTCCTCGACCTCGCGGGTGGTGCGGGCGGGGTCCACCCCGAAGAGCGAGGTCTCCTGCCGGGTGCCGCCCCGGCCGGCACCGAGGTCCACCCGGCCGCCGGAGAGCAGGTCGAGCATGGCGGCCCGCTCGGCCACCCGGACGGGGTGGTTGAAGCCGAAGGGCATGCAGACGACGCCGTGGCCGATGCGGATGGTGGAGGTGCGGGCGGCGATCCAGCTGAGCAGGACCTCGGGGGCCGAGAGGTGGGAGTACCAGGTGAGGGCGTGGTGCTCCACCGCCCAGATCCGGTCGAATCCCATCCGCTCGGCGAACACGGCCTGTTCCACGGTGTCGTGGATGACCTGTCGCTCCCGTTCCGGGGTGGGGTCGGCCAGTTGCGCTTCGAAGATCACGGAGAATTCCACGCTGCCTCCAGGGATGGCGTCTGTGTGCGTTCTTCCGATTCGAAATATGACTAGTCGTCATAGCGTGAAGAGGCAAGGGGTACGACCTCCCCGGCCGGGCGGGGTCGGCCCGCCGGAGCCCCGCGCGACGAGCCGGACGGCCGCCGCCCGGCCGATTCCCGGCGGTTCCGGACGGCGGCCGGGAACAGCGCGTGCACGCCCGGTCTCATTCCGCGACCGGAGGACTAGGCTCCTTCTTCACCCGAGCGGCCGGTCACGGGCCGGGCGCGGAGCCGCCGTCGACGGAAGCGAGAGAACCTTGACTTTCCTCACCATCGGTCACCGCGGGGTCATGGGCGCGGAGCCGGAGAACACCCTGCGGTCCTTCGTCCGGGCGGAGCGCTCCGGCATGGACGTCATCGGGCTCGACCTCCGGCTCAGCAAGGACGGCGCCCTCGTCGTCCTCGCCGACGCGGAGGTGGACCGCACCACCGACGGCTCGGGCGCCGTCGCGGACCTCACCCGCTCCGAGCTGCGCGGGCTGGACGCCGGACAGGGCGAGCGGATCCCCCTCTTCGAGGAGGTGCCGGCGGCGGTGCGGACCCCGCTCCAGGTCGACCTGAAGGACGCGGACACGGCCCGGGCGCTGGCCCGGGTGCTGCTGCGGGACGGCCTGACGGGGCGGGTCACCGCCTCGTCGGGCCGCGCAGACGTGCTCACCGACCTGTCGGGGCTGGTCCCGGGGGTGCGGACGGTCCTCACGGCGGACCGGTACGGACCCGAGGTGGTGGACCGGGCCCTGGCCGCCGGGGCCTCCGGGCTGGCCCTGAACCTGCGCCGGCTCACCCTGGAGACGGTGGACGCGGCCCACGCGGCGGGGCTCCGGGTCACCGGGTGGGTGGTCAGCACCCAGGAGCAGCTGCGGCTGGCTCGGGCCCTTCAACTGGACGGGGCAGCCACCGACCTCCCGGAGATCCGCCTGACCGGGCGCTTCACGGCCTGAACCGGACCGAACGGGACCGGACCGGCAGCCGCTCCCCCGCTCCCGATCCCTCGATCCCCCGCCCCCCTCGATCCGGTCGGGCCCAGGGGCTCAGTCCAGGTCCTTGACCAGCAGCACGAAGGCCAGGTCGTCGCGGAGCGGGACGCCGAACCGCTCCTGCCCGTACGGGAAGGGGCTGGTCTCACCGGTCAGTCGGTAGCCGCGCCGCTCGTACCAGGCGATCAGCTCGGCGCGCACGTTCACCACGGTCATGCGCATCTCCCGGGCGCCCCACAGCTCCCGGACCCGGCGCTCGGCCTCGGCGATGATCACCTTGCCGAGGCCCGCGCCCTGCAGGACCGGGCGGACGGCGAACATCCCGAAGTAGGCGTGGTCCCCGCGGTGCTGGAGCTGGCAGCAGGCCACGAGCTCGCCCTCGCGCTCCACGACGAGCAGCACGCTGTCCGGGGTCTCGATGACCTCCCGGACGCCCTTCTCGTCGGTGCGCTGCCCCTCCAGGAAATCGGCCTCGGTGGTCCAGCCGGCCCGGCTCGCGTCACCGCGGTACGCCGACTCCACGAGCCGGACCAGCTCCGGTACGTCGGCGTCGGCGGCGGTCCGGAAGGTCAGGCCGTCCTGGGTACGGGTCTCCATGGGGCGGTGTTCTCCGTTCGGGTGGCCCCGCGCACGCGGGCGCGGGGGTGGGGCGCGCGGTGGTGCGGGCGCGCACCGAGCCTAACGCGCGCGTGGCGCGGGCATTCCTGGGTGAGACGCCGTCGAACGGGGAGGTCCCGCCGTGCACGGTCCCGCGACTCCCGGCTGGCTGCTCGTGGTGCTGTGCACCGTGAGCGGGCTGGCCTGTCTGGCCCGGGCGCGCGGCGGTCCCGGACGGGACGGCCCGGCCGCGGGCGGGGAGGCCGTGATGGCCTTCGCCATGGCCCTGATGGCGCTGCCGGCCGCGCTGCCCGGCCCCGCGGAACGGGGTCCGCTGCTGGCCGTGGTCTGCTCCGGGGCGGCCCTGCACGCCCTGTGGCACGCGGGCCGTTCCCCTCGCTCCCGCGGGCACCACGCCCACCACCTGGTGGGCAGCCTCGCCATGGTCTACATGGTGTCGGCCATGCCCCTGGCGGGCGGGCACGGGACGGGTGGGCACGGGATCGGCGGGGCACCTCAGGCCGGGGCCTCGGGGGTACCGCTCCTCACCGGAGCCCTGCTCCTCTATTACGCCGTCTACGCCCTGCGTGCGGGCCGGCTGCTGCTCCCGGCCACCGTCGGGAACGGCGTCCCGGCGGGGAGCGGGGCGTCCGACGGGGCGGGGAGGGGGGACGGCGTCGGGGCGGAGCTGGTGCGGGCCTGCCGACCGGCGATGGCCCTGGCCATGTTCGCGATGCTGCTGACGGTCTGAGCGGGCCGCCGGAGCCGGGATCGGGCCAGGTGACGTGTCCTCGGTCACTTGGGGGCCCGCGCCGTACCGGCGGGCGGCGCGCCGCTCATAGGCTTCCGCTCATGATGGTCCCCGCCGCCCTCCTGCTGCTCGGCGTCCTGACCGCTCTCGTGGCTCCCCGGCTGCTCGCCCGGGCGCGGTGGCCCGAACGAGAACCGGTGGTGGCGCTGTGGCTGTGGCAGTGCGTGGTCGGCGCGGTCCTGCTGAGTTTCGCGCTGTCGATGGTGCTCAGCGCGGCGGCGGCCTGGGAGGCCGTCCGAGGGCGGCTGTTCGCCACCGCCCCGCACGGCGTGGTCGAGGCGTACGCCCTCGGTCCGGGCGGCGCCTGGGCCACGGTGACCGCCCTCGGCCTGGCCGCCGCCGGGGTCTGGAGCGGGGCCATGCTGGTCCGCGAGGTGGCCCGGGCCCGTCGGCGGCTGCGGCTGCGCCACGCCGAACTGCGCGAGCGGGCGCCCCTGTTGCCCGGTGAGGAGCCGGGCGGGGAGCGGCTGGTGGTGCTGGAGGCCCCGCGGGCCGGTGCCTGGTGGCTCTCGGGCCCGGCCCCCCAGCTGGTGGTGACCACGGCCGCGCTGCGGCGCCTCAAGGGGCGGCAGCTGGACGCGGTGTTCGCGCACGAGCAGGGGCACGCGGCGGCCCGGCACGACTGGCTGCTGCACTGCGCGGAGGCACTGGCGGGCGGCTTCCCGCAGGTGCCGGTCTTCGAGGCGTTCCGCGAGGAGATGCACCGGCTGGTGGAACTGGCCGCCGACGACGCGGCCTCGCGCCGGTACGGGCGGCTGACGATCGCGCTGGCCCTGGTGGGCCTCAACGAGGACCGGGGCACCTTCGGCCCGTGCGCCCACCCGCAGGCCCATGTCCCCGAGCGGGTTCGGCGGTTGCTGTCGGCCCCGGCCCGGCTGCCGGCGCGGAGGCGACTGCTGCTGACCGCCGCGGCCCTGCTGGTACCGGCGGTGCCGGTGGCGGTGGCATTGGTCCCGGGTCTGAGCGCGTTGTCGTAATCGTCCGGATCCGGGGCATGCCAGGATCATGAACGTGCCCAACGGAACACTGAACCGCAGGACGGGCCAGGCGTGCGCCGCCGTCGGCGCGTTGCTCACCGTCCTGGTGACCGTCGAGTGGTCGCCGCTCCTGGCCGCGGACCGCGCCCTGGCGGAAGGACTCCACCGGCACGCCGTGGCCCACCCGCTGCCCACCCGGATCGCGCGGGTGCTGACGGACTGGTTCTGGGATCCGTGGACCATGCGCCTGCTCGGCCTGCTGCTGGCCGCCCGGCTGTGGTGGCGCGGGGCCCGCGGCCGGGCCCTGGTCGTCGTGGGGGCGCTCGTCGTCGCCATGGCCGCGCAGGGCGGGCTGAAGGCCCTGGTCGGGCGGGAGCGTCCGGTGTGGCCGGACCCGGTGGACTCGGCCCGGCTGGCCGCCTACCCCTCGGGGCACGCGATGACGGCGATCGTGGCCTGCGCGCTGCTGCTGTGGGCGGCGGGTCGGGTGCCGGGGCCGGCGGCCCTGGCCCTCGCGGCCGTCTCGGTGGCGGGGGCCGGTGTCACCCGGCTCTACCTGGGGGTGCACTGGGGCAGTGACGTGCTCGGCGGGTGGTTGCTGGGCGCCGCCCTGGCCTCCTGCGCGCTGGCCCTCTGCGCCCGGTTCCCCGGCGAACGGGAACCGGGCCCGCCACGGGCCCCGCGGCCGTCCTGAGGGCCGGCCGCGGCAACGGCCGGTCCCGCTCGGGACGGTGGCGGCGGGCACGTCCGCTTTCCGGGCCGCGCACGGCCGGAACGTGCCGTCAGGGCCGGGCGATCCCCCGCGTCGCCCGGCCCCGGCGCGCTGCGCTGAGTATATTGGCTCGGAGCCAGTCAACGCAGGAGTAAGCATGTCCCCGCGCAGCGCATCGGTCAATGAAGAATTGCGGAGACGTTCCCGGGAGCGGCTCCTGCAGGCCACGGTCGAGCTCGTCGGCGAACACGGGTACGACGCGACGACCCTCGGCGCCATCGCCGACCGGGCCGGCGCGGCCCGGGGGCTGGTCTCGTACTACTTCCCGGGGAAGCGGCAGCTGCTGCAGTCGGCGGTGCACCGCCTGATGCACCTCACGTTGGCCGCCGCGCTGGCCCGGGAGCCGCTGCCGGAGGGCCCGGAGGCCGGCCGGGAGCAGCTGGCGCGGGCCGTGGACGCGGTGCTGGGGCTGGCCGTGGAACGGCCGGTGCTGATGCGGACCCACATGGCCGGGATCCTGTCCGCCGACGGTTTCGTGCGCTGCCCGGAGCAGCAGCGGCTGGCGGAGGTGCTCCGGGAGACGGTCCGCCGCTACGGGGCGGCCGACGTCGAGGCGGACTACCCCCTGTTGCGGGCGCTGTTGATGGGGGCGGTGTTCGCGGTGCTGTTGCCGGGGGCGCCGATGCCGGTGGAGCGGCTGCGGGCGGAGCTGTTCCAGCGCTACGGGCTGGACTGGGACATGGGAGTGCCGCCGGGCGGCGGACCGCCCGGCGGCACGGTGGAGCGGGGGAACGGGGCTCAGGGCCCTCAGCGGTAGTCGGGCTGCGTCTGGACGTTCAGGCGGTCCATCCACACCCAGCGCGCGCTGTCGGTGCGCCGGTCGTCGATCCTCAGGACGTCGAGTCCCTTGGCGATGTCGTTCGAGTAGATGTGGCCGTTGTAGTAGTACGCGGACCAGGACCCGCCGGTGATCAGCGTGTCGGTGCTGAGCGGGCCGCGCTCGAAGTAGCCGATCTCCTTGGGCCTGGTGGAGTCGGTGAAGTCCCAGACGGAGACGCCGCCCTGGTACCAGGCCTGGACCATGATGTCGCGACCGCCGCCGACGGGGATCAGCGAGCCGTTGTGGGCCACGCAGTTCTCGGTGTCGGCCTGGTGGCGGTCGATCTTGAAGTAGCTGCGGAAGACCAGCTTGCGGTGGTCGCCGCGGCCCTTCAGGTCGTAGATGCCGTCCGCCCCTCGGGTCGGGCCGGTGGCGGCGTTGCAGGTGGCGCCGACGCCGCCGCCGAGCTCGTCGGTGAAGACGACCTTGTCACCGCGCTCGTTGAAGGTGGCCGAGTGCCAGAAGGCGAAGTTGACGTTGTCCTGCACCCGGTCGATCACGCGGGGCTTCTCGGGACGGCTGATGTCGAAGATGATGCCGTCGCCCATGCAGGCGCCCGCGGCGATCTTCTTGGAGGGGAAGACGGTGATGTCGTGGCAGCCCGTGGTCTTGGAGACGCCCGGGTTGGTGGGCGCGCCCGGGTTGCCGCCGTCGGGGAAGAGCACCGGGAAGCCGACCAGCGCGGACCGCTCGGGGTGCTTGCGCGGCACCTTCACCACGGAGATGCCGTCGTGCGGCGGCTGGCAGTCGGGGAAGGCCTCGCTGGGCGAGTAGGAGGAGACGTAGAGGTAGATGTCCCGGTCGCCGGGGACCAGGGTGTGGGTGTGCGAACCGCAGGCGGTCTCGACCGCGGCCACGTACTTCGGGTTGCGCTTGTCGCTGATGTCGAAGACCTTGATGCCCTCCCACGAGGACTTCTCCGTGGCGGGCTGCGAGGTGCTGTTGCAGGAGTTGTCGCTGCGCGAGGAGTCCGTGGACAGGAAGAGCAGGTCGCCGGAGACGGAGATGTCGTTCTGCCCGCCGGGGCAGAGCACCTCCGAGACCACCTTGGGGGCACTGGGTCGGCTGATGTCGTAGATGACGAAGCCGTCGTAGTTGCCCGCGTAGGCGTACCGGCCCTGGAAGGCCAGGTCCGAGTTGACGCCCTTGAGGGCGCCCTTGGGCACGTTCGTCAGATGACGCAGGTTCGGACTGTGGACGATCTGGTCCTGTCCGGGGATGTCCCCGGCGGCCACCGCGGCGCGGGCCGCGTCCCGGGCCTCCCGGCTCACCGATCCGGTGACCGGGGCGTCGCCCGGGTCGGGCGTCGCGGACGCGGGTGCCGCGGTGAACAAGGCGGCGAGGAGTCCGGCCGCCGCCACGACCGCCCCCAGGCCTCTGCGCCGCACGCGGGTGGTGTGCAACGAAGTCACTGTTCCCTCCAGAAGTCCGCCCCCGTGGGAGCGGAACACGAAGCCATGACCCACGGAAGTATGGTCCCTCGCCATGGACATGGCATAGAGATTTCACCGCCGGTCTGGTCGGATGGTGCCCCGTCGATTACCCGAGGAGGACGTGTTGCCGAAGCGTCACCGGCGGGCGGGCGTACTGTCCGCCACCCTGCTCGCCCTGGTCCTGACCGGCTGTCAGGAGGGCGGTGAGGAGCGGGCCTCGGGCCCGACCGGCACCGCCGGACCACGCGTGGTGGCCCCCGGCAAGCCCGGCGAGCCCGCCCGCACCCTCACCCCCGAGGAAGCGGCGAAGGAACTGCCCGACGACTCCCCCAACGCCGCCGACCACGCCTACGCGGAGCGGATGATCGAGCACCACCGCCAGGCCCTGACCATGTCGGCCCTGGCGCCGACCCGCGCCGCCTCCGAACCGGTCAAGCGACTCGCCGAGCGGATCACCGCCGCCCAGCAGCCGGAGATCGGCGCCATGGAGGGCTGGCTGTCGGCCCACCCCGGCGGCACCGGGCCGGGGCACGGGGCGGGCGGGCACGACCACGCCGGGATGCCGGGCATGGCCTCCGCCGCGCAGCTCGACCGGCTGCGCGCGGCCCGCGGGGCGGCCTTCGACCGGCTCTTCCTGGAGCTCATGATCGCCCACCACTCCGGCGCGGTGACCATGGCCGGCGAGGCCCTCGCCCAGGGCAACAACGTGGCCGTGGAGGAGATGGCCACGGACGTGATCGCCCAGCAGACGGCCGAGATCCACCGGATGCGCGCGATGGGCTGACGGGCCCCGCGCCCGGTGGCATCCTGGGGTCACCCTGCGGAAGGAGCACCACCGTGCTTCGTGTGGCCGTCGTCGGTTCGGGCCCGAGCGGGGTCTACACCGCCCAGCACCTCGCGCAGCAGCGCGAGGTCCCCGTGCGGGTGGACGTGCTCGACCGGCTGCCCTGCCCGTTCGGTCTCGTGCGGTACGGGGTGGCCCCCGACCACGAGAAGATCAAGTCCCTCCAGGGCAATCTGCGCACGGTCCTGGAGGACGAGCGGATCCGCTTCCTGGGCCACGTGGAGGCGGGCGGACCGGAGCTGCCCGCCCACCGGCTGCTGGAGCTGTACCACGCGGTGGTGTACTGCGTGGGCGCGGCCCGCGACCGGCGCCTGGGCATCCCCGGGGAGGAACTGGCCGGGGTGCGCTCCGCCACCGACTTCGTCTCCTGGTACAGCGCGCACCCGGACGCGGCCGAGGAGCGGTTCGGGCTGGACGCCGTCGGCTCGGCGGTGGTGATCGGCGCGGGCAACGTCGCCGTGGACGTGGCCCGGATCCTGGCCCGCGGGGTCGCGGACCTGCTGCCCACCGACATCCCGCAGACCGCGCTCGGCGCGCTGACCGCCAGCGGGGTCCGCGAGGTGCACATGGTGGCCCGCCGCGGCCCCTCCCAGGCCAAGTTCACCACCAAGGAGCTGCGCGAGCTGGGCGGGCTGTCGGGGGTGGCCACCGTGGTGCGCCCGGAGGAACTGGCCCTGGACCCGGCCTACGCCGACCCCTCGGCCCCGCTGCCCGGCCCGGTCCGCCGCAACGTCGAGGTGCTGCGGGGCTGGGCCGGAGCGCCCGGCGGCCCGGCCCTGCGCCGGATCGGCCTGCGCTTCTACCTGCGCCCGGTGGAGGTCCTGGGGCGGGACGGCAGGGCCACGGGCGTGCGCTTCGAACGGACCGTTCCGGACGGCCGCGGCGGGGTCACCGGCACCGGCGTCTTCGAGGAGGTCCCGGCTCAGCTGGTGCTCCGCTCCATCGGGTACGAGGGCGTGGCCCTGCCGGGGCTCCCCTTCGACCCGCGGACCTGTACCGTCCCGCACGCCGCCGGGCGGATCCTGCGCGAGGGCGTGCCCGCCGAGGGCGAGTACGTGGCCGGGTGGATCAAGCGCGGCCCGACCGGCGTGATCGGCACCAACCGGCCGTGCGCGAAGGAGACGGTGGGCTCGCTGCTCGCGGACGCGGCCCGACTGGTGTCCCGCCCGCGGCCCGCCGACCCGCTGACGGAGCTGCGGGCCGCGGGACTGCGGCCGGTGGAGTGGCGGGGCTGGTTGTCCATCGAGCGGGCCGAGGCGGAGCTGGGCCGCTCCCTGGGCCGCCGCTCGGTGAAGATCCCGGACTGGTCGGGGCTGCTGACGGCGGCCGGCGGCCGCTGACCCGCGCGCCCCGGAGGCCGCACCCGTTCAGGGCCTGCGGCCCGCCTCCGCCTCGGCGGCCGCGAGGACGGCGTCGAGGAGGCCGGGAAAGAGGGCGTCCAGCTCGGTACGGCGCACCAGGTTGAGCTTCGCCGTGCCCCGGTAGACCTGACGGATCACCCCGCTCTCGCGCAGCACGCGGAAGTGGTGGGTGGTGGTCGACTTCGACACCGGCAACGCGAAGGCGGAGCAGGCCATTTCGGCGCCGTCGGCCGCCAGGGTGCGCACGATGTTCAGGCGCACCGGGTCGGAGAGGGCGTGCAGGACGCCTTCGAGGCGGATCCCGTCCGCGTCGGGGTGCGCGAGCGCGCGGGAATCCTGCTGCCGCTCGGTCACTTCGCCTCCATCGTTCGGGACCCGCGGGTCACTCTGCCGCACCGGGGCTCCCGGGCGGGCCCGGGCCGCGCCGACCCGCGCCACCATTGTACGAGACCTTTCGTACTTCGATGATTCTCGTAGTACGATGACTCTCGAACTTAGCCGTCCACCGGTTCAGCGCCGGCGGCGGCCCCCTGCCCGCCCACCGGCCGCGCCCGTCGCCGTACGAGACCACGGAGTACCCATGAGCGCCCTGTTCGAGCCCTACACCCTCCGCTCCGTCACCGCCCCCAACCGGGTCTGGATGCCCCCGATGTGCCAGTACTCCGCGGCCCCCACCGGCCCCGGCACCGGCGCCGCCACGGACTGGCACTTCGCCCACTACGCCGCCCGTGCCGCCGGCGGCACCGGGCTGATCGTGGTCGAGGCCACCGCCGTCTCCCCCGAGGGCCGGATCTCCCCCTACGACCTCGGCCTGTGGAACGACACCCAGACCGAGTCCCTGCGCCGCATCACCGCCTTCCTCACCGAACAGGGCACCGTTCCGGCGATCCAGCTCGGTCACGCCGGCCGGAAGGCGAGCACCGAACGGCCGTGGCACGGCGGCCGGCCGATCGGCCCCGAGGAACACGGCTGGCAGCCGGTCGCCCCCAGCCCGCTGCCCTTCGCCGAGGGCCACCCCGTCCCCACCGAACTGACCGTGGACGAGATCCACCGGATCACCACCGACTTCGCCGCCGCCGCCCGGCGCGCCCTCGACGCGGGCTTCCAGGCCGTCGAGATCCACGGCGCCCACGGCTACCTCATCGGCGAGTTCCTCTCGCCCCACAGCAACCGGCGCACCGACGCCTACGGCGGCTCCTTCGAGAACCGGGTCCGCTTCGCCCTGGAGGTCACCGACGCCGTCCGCGCGGTCTGGCCCGAGGAGCTGCCCCTCTTCTTCCGCGTCTCGGCCACCGACTGGCTCGATCAGGACGGCTGGACCGCCGAGGACACCGTCCGCCTCGCCGCCCTCCTCCACGCCCACGGAGTGGACCTCCTGGACGTCTCCACCGGCGGCAACGCCCCGGGCGTCACCATCCCTGTCGGACCCGGCTACCAGGTGCCCTTCGCCGCCCGGGTCCGCCGCGAGACGGACCTGCCGGTGGCCGCCGTCGGCCTGATCACCGACCCCGTCCAGGCCGAGAAGATCCTCGCCGACGGCGAGGCCGACGCCGTCCTGCTGGGCCGCGAGCTGCTGCGCGACCCGCACTGGGCCCGCCGCGCCGCCCGCGACCTCGGCGGCGAGATCCGCGTCCCCGGCCCCTACCAGCGGGCCTGACCCCGGCCGTCCCCCGACGGACCCCCTCCGGCACCGACGACGACCTCCCGACGCCCCGCGCCCGGCGCGGCCGGACGGCCGTTGTCGGTGCCCGGGTGCACAGTGGGAACAGGAGCCGTGGCACACGGGCCCCGCAGGGGCACCACGGCGGGACGACGAGGTCCGGAGGTCCGGCCATGGCCGACGTACTGCTCACCGTGGGCACCCGCAAGGGGCTGTTCCTCGGCCGCCGCACCGGCGGCCGCTGGGAGTTCGGGGAACCCCACTTCAACGCCCAGGCGGTCTACGCCGTCGCCATCGACCGCCGCGGCCCGCGGACCCGGCTGCTCGTCTCCGGGGACAGCGCGCACTGGGGGCCGTCCGTCTTCCACTCCGACGACCTCGGCGCCACCTGGACCGAACCGACCGCGCCCCCGGTGAAGTTCCCCGCCGACACCGGCACCTCCCTGGAACGGGTCTGGCAGCTGCACCCCGCCGGACCGGCCGCCCCCGACGTGGTCTACGCGGGCACCGAACCGGCCGCCCTGTTCCGGTCCGAGGACCGCGGGGAGAGCTTCACCCTGGTCCGGCCGCTGTGGGAGCACCCCACCCGGTCCCGCTGGGAGCCCGGCGGCGGCGGTGAGGCCGTGCACACCGTGATCACTGACCCCACCGACCCCGACCTGGTCACCGTCGCCGTCTCCACCGCCGGGGTCTTCCGCAGCCGCGACGGCGGGGCCAGCTGGGACCCGTCCAACTCCGGGGTCTCCGCCGTCTTCCTCCCCGACCCCGACCCGGAGTTCGGCCAGTGCGTCCACAAGATCGCCCAGGACGCCGGGGACGCGGACCGCCTCTACCTCCAGAACCACTGGGGCGTCTACCGCAGCGACGACGCCGGCGCCCGCTGGACCGACATCGGCTCCGGACTCCCCTCCGACTTCGGCTTCGCGGTGGCCGCGCACCCCCACCGCCCCGACACCGCCTACGTGTTCCCCCTCAACGCCGACTCCGACCGCGTCCCCGCCGAACGCCGCTGCCGGGTCTTCCGCACCCGCGACGCGGGCGCCGCCTGGGAACCGCTGTCCAGCGGACTGCCCTCCGGCGAACACTTCGGCACCGTGCTGCGCGACGCCCTGTGCACCGACGACGACGACCCGGCGGGCGTCTACTTCGGCAACCGCAACGGCGAGGTGTACGGCAGCGACGACGACGGCGACACCTGGCGGCTCCTCGCCTCCCACCTGCCCGACGTCCTCTGCGTGCGAGCCGCCGTGATCGGCCACTAGAGTGACGGGGTGGCAGCACGACCCTTGAACGACATCGTGGAAGCGGGCTGGGCCCGGGCGCTGGAACCGGTGGCGGGGCAGATCGCCGCCATGGGGGACTTCCTCCGGCAGGAGATCGCCGCCGGACGCACCTACCTCCCGGCCGGAGCGCACGTCCTGCGCGCCTTCCAACAGCCCTTCGACGAGGTGAAGGTCCTCATCGTGGGCCAGGACCCCTACCCGACCCCAGGGCACGCGATGGGCCTCTCCTTCTCCGTCGCCCCCGAGGTGCGGCCGATCCCCGGCAGCCTGGAGAACATCTACCGGGAGCTGTACGCCGACCTGGGCGTGCCGCGCCCCGCCAACGGCGACCTCACCCCGTGGACCCGGCAGGGCGTGCTGCTCCTCAACCGCGCCCTGACCACCGCGCCCCGGAAGACCGCCGGTCACCGGGGCAAGGGCTGGGAAGCCGTCACGGAGCAGGCCATCCGCGCCCTCGCCGCGCGCGGCAAGCCCCTGGTCTCGGTGCTGTGGGGCCGGGACGCCCGGAACCTGCGCCCGCTCCTGGGGCAGCTGCCGGCGGTGGAGTCCGCGCACCCCTCCCCCATGTCCGCGGACCGCGGCTTCTTCGGGTCGAAGCCGTTCAGCCGGACCAACGACCTCCTGGTCCGCCAGGGGGCCGAGCCGGTGGACTGGGCCCTTCCGCCGATGAACTGAGGTCCCGTCCGCGGGCCCGCCCTCCTGACCGGCGCTTTATCTGACATTCAACGGATAAATACGGACAGATGCCGCCCGGGTGACCCCTGCCCGAACAGCCGGTCCGGGAAAACCAGTAGCATGCGGCGCCATGAGCTCCCCCACTGGGCCCGCCGGCCTGCCTGTACGAATGCCGCGACCCCGCCAGACCGGACGGCACCGCCGCCCCGAGCCCGCCGTGGCGCCCGAGGGCGCCCCCGCGCTCGTCCTGGCCGTGCCCGGGGTCCCGTCGGCCGCCTCCCGTTCGCTCGCGGAGGAGACCCTGAGCATCGCCCGTTCCGAGCTGCCGGGCCTGGACGCCCGGATCGGCTACCTGGAGGGCGCCGCCGCTTCCGAGGGGACCCCCGCGGAGTTCCCGGCCCTGTCCGAGGTGCTCGGGGCGGTCGCCGCCGAGCGCACCGCGCGGGCCGAGTTCGCCCGCGCCGCCGGGCTGGAGGTCCCCGCGCCTCAGGGTCCCGACGCCGTCGTGGTGCCGCTGCTGGCCGGTCCCGACGGTGACCTGCTGCGCCGGATCCGGCAGGCTCTGATGGAGAGCTCCGCGGCGGTCGAGCTGGCCGACGTGCTCGGCCCGCACCCGCTGCTGGCGGAGGCCCTGCACGTGCGGCTCTCCGAGGCCGGGCTGGCCCGCGCGGACCGCGCGCGCCTGTTCACCGTGGCCACCGCGGCGGACGGCATCATCCTGGGCACGGTCGGCGGGGCCGAGGCGGTGCAGACCGCCGGGATCACCGGGATGCTGCTCGCGGCTCGGCTGGCGGTACCGGTGATGGCGGCCGCGCTGGACGAGGAGGGTTCGGTGGCGTCCGTCGCCGAGCAGCTGCGCGGGGCGGGCGCCCAGCAGCTGGCCCTGGCGCCCTACGTGGTCGGTCCGGAGGCGGCCGAGGGGCTGCTGGACACCGCCTGCAAGGAGGCGGACTGCGCCACCGCCGAGTCGCTGGGCGCCTACCCGGCCGTCGGCAAGCTGGCCGTGGCCAAGTACGCCGAGGCCCTGGGGATTCCGCAGCCCGCGGGCGTGCGCTGATCCCGGGGACCCCTTCGCACCACGGGGCCCGCTTCCCTCAGGGGAGGCGGGCCCCGTCGCGTTCCGCCGGGCGCGCGGGCCCGGCGCCGGCCGGTCAGGGGCGGGCGAGGACCACGCAGGTGGGGGCGGGCAGGGCCAGGGAGCCGGAGCGGACCGGGCGGCCGTCGGCGGGGTCGATCGCGAACCACGTGACGTCGCCGGAGCGCTCGTTCGCCGCGTACAGGCGCCGCCCGGCGGGGTCCAGGGCCAGGTCCCGGGGCCAGGTGCCGCCGCAGTCGACGGTCGCGGTCGGGCGCGGGTCGGTGCCCGCGGGGTCCAGGGCGAGGACGACCAGGGTGTCGGTACCGCGGACGGCGGCCCAGAGGAAGCGGCCGGCGGGGTCGGCGACCAGGGCGGAGGGGTAGGCGCGGGCACCGTCGGGGCCGTGGTCGGCGACCCGGACCTCCGTCGCGGGGACGGCGGTGCCGGTGGCGGGGTCCCAGTGGCAGACGGTGAGGACGGGCTCCAGCTCGTGCAGGACGTACAGCAGCCGCCCGCCGGGGTGGAAGGCCAGGTGCCGGGGGCCGGTGCCGGGGCGCAGGGCGGTCTCGGAGTGCGGGGTGAGGGTGCCGTCCCCGGGGTCGAGGGCGGCGATCCACAGGGAGTCGGTGCCGAGGTCGACGCTGAGCACCCAGCGGCCGTCCGGGGAGGGCAGGATCTGGTGGGCGTGCGGGCCCTTCTGCCGGTCGGGGTCGGGGCCGGAGCCGTGGTGGTCGAGGACCCGGGGCGGGCCGCCGAGGGAGCCGTCGGCGGCGCGGGGCAGGGTGGAGACGCCTCCGGAGGCGTAGTGGGCGGTGAGCAGCCAGGGACCGGCCACGGAGAGGTGGGTGGGGCCGTCGCCGCCGACGGGGGTGGTCGGTCCGAGGGGGCGCAGGCCCTCCGGGGTGCGGGCGAAGGCCGCGGCGGCGCCCCGGGCGGTCTCGCTGACCGCGTAGAGGGGGCCGCCGTCGGGGTCGAGGGCCAGGTAGGAGGGGTCGGGCAGGCTGCCGGTGGTGGCGAGCGCGGTGAGGGCCCCGGTGTCCGGGTCGGCCGTGGCGGTGGTGATGCCGTGGCCGCCGGCGGAGGTGAAGGAGCCGATGTAGGCGTGCGACGGGGCGTCGCCCGGGTCGGTGTGGTCGCCGTGGTGGCGGTCGGTGCTGTGCGCGCGCACGCGGAACTCCCCCTCTCGTCCCGGCCGGTGTGCCGGTTCCGTGTGCGCCGACGGTAGCAGGACTAGACCAATGCCCGGTGAGCGCCCCGCCGCGCTTCGGGGCGGGGCGCGGTCCCGCCGGTGGGCCGGTCAGGCGGCTTCGGCGGGGCGCATGCCCTCGCCGCGGGCGCGGGCTGCGGCGCGGGGGTCGTGGAGGTAGGAGGGGCTGTGTTCGGTGGTGTCGTAGGTGCGGTGGAAGACGGGGGTGACGGATCCGGACATGGGCGGGACGATCCAGGCCCAGTCGGCGCCGACCTCGCGGCCGTGCCGGCGTTCGCGTTCCAGGTGGGCCATGAAGCGGCGGGCCTCGGTGTGGTGGTCGGTCATGGTGACCCCGGCCCGGTCGAAGGAGTCCAGCACGGCCCGGTTCAGCTCGACCAGGGCGCGGTCCTTCCAGAGCGAGCGGTCGTTGGAGGTGTCGAGGTCGAGGCGGCGGGCGACCTCGGGGAGCAGGTCGTAGCGGTCGGTGTCGGCGAGGTTGCGGGCGCCGATCTCGGTGCCCATGTACCAGCCGTTGAACGGGGCGGCCGGGTAGCGGACCCCGCCGATCTCCAGGGTCATGCCGGAGATGGCGGGGACGGCGTGCCAGCGGAGGCCCCAGTCGGCCCAGCGGTCGCCCTCGGGGTGTTCGATGGGGACTTCCAGGACGGCGTCGTCGGGCAGCTCGAACCAGCGGGGTTTGTCGTCGCAACCCTGGACCACCAGGGGGAGCACGTCGAAGGGGGTGCCGGGGCCGCCGGGCCAGCCCAGTTCGCGGACGGCGGCGGTGAAGGACTCGTTGCGGGGGTCCCCGATCCGGCGGCCGCCGCGCCGGCCGTACCCGGCGTAGCGGATGAGCTGTTCGTTCCAGATCACGGGGCCGGGGCGGCCGGGGATGTCGGGGGCGAAGACGGTGATGGTGGGGCGGATCCGACCACCGTTGCCGGCCTCGCGGAGGTGGTCGGCGCAGGCGGCGGCGATCTCGTCGGCGCCGGTGAGGCCGCGCAGGTCGCGGACGCGCAGGGCGTTCCAGTACAGCCGGCCGATGCAGCGGTTGCTGTTGCGCCAGGCCACCCGGGCCCCGTGGGTCAGCTCCTCGGGGGTGTGCCGGTAGGTCCCGAGCACGCATATCTCGTCGCGGACGTCGGAGAGGCGGGCCTCGACGTCACCGGCGTCCGGGTTCTCGCGGTGGTGCAGTCGGATGAACTCCTCGGCCTCGGCCCAGATCCGCGCGGCCGTCGGCCGCCGCCGCAGTGCTTCCATGCCGTCGGTACCCCCTTGCCCGTCCTGTGAACAAGGACCCGTTCTCCATGCCCGGACCGGGCGGGCACGGGTGTCCCGCCCGGACGGCTGAGGCCCGTGGACCATGATCGAGCCCACCGGGGGGAGCTCCGCAGGGAAACGACCGAACCCGCCCGCCGGAACCGAAAATGAGGTAAAGGGGCAGGCGGGAGCGGACCTGCGGTCCCGGGCGGGGGCCGGGTCGGTCAGGCCGTGACGAGCTTGCTGCGCGGGTCGGCGTGCAGGGGCGCGGCGATCTCCGCGAGGGCTTTCTCCAGGCCGTGCAGGTGGACCAGGGCCGGGACCCCGGGGGCCGCGCCCTGCGGGGCCGGATCGGCACCGGCGGGGGCGAGGCCGCGCTCCCCGGCGGTGAGGGCCTCGACGGCGGCCTCGACGCGCCAGCACGCGGCGGCGAGCCGGGCGTCGTGGGAGGCCAGCGGGTCGGCGGCGACGGAGACCAGGCCGCGGACCTCGCGGGCGCAGTCGTCCAGCAGGGCGAGCACCTGCCGGGCGCGGACCTTGCGGGCGCGGAACGGGCTCAGCGGGTGCACCAACGGGGCGAGGGCCATCCGCACCCGGGCGAGCAGCAGTTCCAGGGCGGCGGCGTGCGGGGCCGGGTCGGCCGCCGGGTCCCCGGCCAGGCGGGCCGCGGCGTCGGCGGTGGCGGCGTGCACCCGGTGCAGGGCGCGTTGGATGAGGGCGTCGTTGGTGGCGTGGGTGGTCACGGGGAGCACCAGGACCACGGCCAGGGCCGCGCTGACGGCTCCGACGCCGGTCTCGGCGAGGCGGAGCAGCAGCAGCGGGGCGTCGAGGACGCCGAGGAGCCCGTAGAGCAGCCCCGCCATCACGGTGACGAAGAACATCATCCAGGAGTAGGAGGGGGCCGCCGTGTAGAAGATCCCGAACACGCAGACCGCGACGAGGACGGCCGTGGGGGCCGGCGCCCCCTGCAGCGGCAGCGCCACGAGCAGGCCGGCGCCGATGCCGATGATCGTGCCGAGCACCCGGCGGAAGCCGCGGACCAGGGTCTCGCCCCGGGAGACGGTGTTGACGAACACCCACCAGGTGGTCCCGACGGCCCAGTACCAGCGGTCGTCGCTGAGCGCCTGGCCCACGGCGAGGGCCGCCGCACAGGCCAGGGTGGCCTGGACGGCCTGCCGGGTGGTGGGGCGGGCCAGACCGGTGCCGGGCAGGGCGGGCGGGGCGGGGGCGGGCGGGGTGCGGCGTTCGATGGGCCACAGCAGGAAGCGGACCGCGCCCGCCGCGAGCAGGGCCAGGCCGACCGCCGCGTACAGCTCCGGCAGCTGGCCGGGGACCGCGTGCAGGAACTGGGTGACGAAGAACATCATGAAGCCGAAGATGCCCAGGGCGTGCCCGCGGGGCCCCCAGCGGCGGGCGTAGACGCCGCAGAAGACCACGGCGAGGAAGGCGGCGTCGCGGGCGGCGGTGACCCCGTGCAGCAGGGTGGCCAGGGCCAGGACCGGGAAGCCGGCGGCGGGCAGCAGGGCGGTGGTGACGGCCTGCCGGCGGACGCTGGGGTCCAGCACGGTGAAGAGGGCCAGGAGGGCGGCGAGGCCGCCGGTGATCGAGGCCGTCAGGGAGAGCCCGGCCAGTTCGGCCACGGCCACCGCGAGGCCGACGCCGAGAACGGCGCGGAGCGAGTTCCTGAGTCTGAGGAGCCCCGGATCCGGAGCGCTGAACATCCTCTTCACGGCGTGCGCCGCCCCCCTTGCGGTGGTGCTCGCCGCACCGGGCCGCCCGGGGGTGGTGGGCGGCGGCCGGACACGGCGAAGGCACCGCGCTCCGGGAACGGCTTCGTTGCCGTCCGGCCCGCGCGGTGCCGAAAGTACGTGGTTATCACAAGGATAACCACGGGGCGGGCCGGTGGCTCAACCGCGCGGGCCGGCGGTGGGCCATTGGCCCAGCGTGGAGGGGTGGGAGCGGGCCGCGGGGCGACCATCGGCCCGGCCGCCCGGGCATCGGGCGCCGCGCGGGGTCCGCTCCCCCGCGCGTCCCGCGGCGGGCGTGCCCTCAGGCGGGGTGCGGGAGGGGGAGTCCGCGCAGGACCTGCGCGAGCACCCGGTCGGCCTGCCCGTCGAGGTAGAAGTGGCCGCCGGGGAAGGTGGTGACCTCGCTCGGTCCGGCGGTCCAGGCGGCCCAGCCCTCGGCGGCGGCCGCGGACACCCCGGTGTCCTCCCGGCCGGTGAGCACGCCGACCGGGCAGGGCAGCAGGGAGCCGGGCTCGGGACGGTAGCGGTCGAGGAGCTCGTAGTCGCCGCGGACCACGGGCAGGACCAGCTCGCGCAGCTCGGGCAGGTCGAGGAGGGCGGGGTCGATGCCGCCGAGCTCCTTCAGTTCGGCGCACAGCTCCTCGTCGGTCCGCGGGCCGCGGCCCGACCGGCCGCCGAAGAACTGCGGGGCGGGGCAGGCGGAGGCGAACAGCCGGACCGGGGCGGGCAGGCCGAGCCGGCGGACGCGCAGGGCCAGCTCGAAGCCGGTGAGGGCGCCCATGCTGTGGCCGAACACCGCCCAGGGCCGGTCCAGCCACGGGGCGAGGGCGTCGGCGAATCCGGCGGCCAGCTCCGGGATGCCGGCGGGCCAGGGGTCGTCGATCCGGTCCAGGCGCCCGGGCGGGCAGGCCGCGATCAGCTCCACCTCGGGCGGGAGCAGGGCGGCCCACTCCTGGTAGAGGCTGTGGGAGCCGCCCGCGTGCGGCAGGCAGACCAGCCGGAGGGCGGCCGCCGGCCGGGGTTCGGGGCGGCGCAGGGCGCGGCCCGCGGTGGGGGCGGCGGGGCCGCCGTGGGGGTGCTGCTGCATGTCTCCTCGTCCGTGGCCGGGGCGTCCGTGGCCGGGCGTCCGGTGTCGCGTCCGGTGTCGTGTCCCGTGCCGCGATCGGTGCGGTGTTCGGTGCGCGGGCGCCGCGACGGGTGCGGCGGCCGGGTGGAGCACCGGGCCGCCGCGGGGTCCGTCGCGCGGGTCCGTCGCGGGCGGGTCAGGCGGCGGTGACCGGGGCGGCCGCTTCGTCGGTGTGCAGGGCGGGCCGCTTCTCGGCGGCGCGGGCCAGCGGTCCGACGGCGGCACCGGCGAGCAGGAAGGCCCCGGCGAGCACCGCCCAGCCGGTGGTGCCGTGTCCGATCACCCCGACGGTGACGATCGTGGGGCCGAGGACGAACTGGGCGCTGGTGCCCAGGTTGAACGTGGCCAGGTACTCGGCGCGGGACCGGTCCGGTGCCAGGGCGTACGAGAGGCCCCAGCCGCCGGCGGACTGGTACAGCTCCCCCGCGGTGAGCAGCACGAGGCCGAGCACGAGCAGGGCGACGACCGCGGCGACCGGCAGGTCCGCTCCGGCGACCGCGAAGAGGGCGGAGGCGGCGATCAGGGCGAGGGCCGCCTTGTGCATGGCCTTGACGCTGCCGGCCACGGTGTCGGTGCCCTTGGAGGCGTGCACCTGGAAGGCGACGGCGAGGATCGTGTTGACCACCAGGAGGAGGCCGACCAGGGCCTTGGGGGCGTCGGTGTGCTCGCTCACCCAGAGCGGGACGCCGATGCCGAGGAGGGCCATGTGCAGGACGAGCACGCCGTTGGAGGCGGCCACGGCCACGTAGCGGGTGTCGCGCAGGGCCACCAGCTTGAGGCCGGGCTTCTTGGTCTTCGCCGCCGGGGGTTCGGTGCGGTGGCGCAGGCGGATGCGGCCGAGGAGCACCGCGGCCAGCACGAAGGAGGCGGCGTTGCCGAGGACGATCAGGCTGAAGGCGGTGCGGGTGCCCACGGCGATGGCGATGCTGGCGAGGAGCCCGCCGAGGGTGAAGCCCACGTTGAAGACCACCCGCATGCGGGCCATCATCGCGACCCGGCCCTCGGCGCCCGCCATCTCCTCGGCCAGGGCCTGGTAGATCGGGAAGACGGCCTGTTCGCCCACGCCGAGGAAGGCGGCGATCAGCACGAAGCTGAGGAAGTCGTCGGCGAAGACGTACGCGACGAAGCCGACGGCCCGGTAGAGGTTGAGGATGATCAGGAGGGTGCGCGGGGTCCAGCGGTCGGCGAGCCAGCCGATCACCGGCTGGGCGGCCAGGCCGAGGACGCCCGCCACGGAGAGGCCGATGCCGACCTGGGCCGCGCTGAGCCCGACGATCGTGGTGAAGAAGAGCGCCGAACCCGCCAGGTAGAGGCCGGTGCCGATGGCGTCGATCAGGCCGATGGAAAGGAAGGCGACGCCGCCCTCGGCGGTGGCGGGGCCCAGCAGGGCGGCGCGCAGCCGACCGGCGGGGCCGCCGCCGGTCCCGGGCGTTCCGGCGGTGTCGGTGGATTCGGGGGCACCGGAGGTGTCGGGGGTGTCGCTCATCGCTGCCCGTCCTTCGCGTCGGTCCCGTCGGTGTGGATGCGGAGGGTGGCGGCGGCCTCCTCGGCGGCGGCCAGGGCGGCCTCCGGTCCGGCGGCGACGACCAGGACCTCACCGACCCGGTCCCAGGAGGAGCGGAGCTCGGCGACCCGGTCGCCGGGGCCGACGGTGACGCCGGCGCGCAGCACGCCCGCGGTGCGTTCCACCTCGTCCAGGCCGGTGACCTCGACGACCGTGCCGGCGGGCGCGGACAGGAAGCGGATCGCGGCGGCCAGCGGGGCGGGGCCGGGCAGGCGGGGGCTGCCGCCCGCCAGCAACTCCACCAGGGTGCGGATGACGTTGCCGCCGTAGGCGGCGTCGAGGAGGAAGGTGATGGAGTCGCCGGGGACGCGGCCGGCGCACTCGATGAGGACGGGGCCGTCCTCGCCGAGCATCCACTCGGCGTGCAGGATGCCGGTGCCGTAGCCGATGGCGGCCACGAAGCGGGCGGTCTCCGCCGCGAACCGCTCCTGGACCTCCGCGGGTATCGCGGCGGGCACCACGTGGCCGAGTTCCACCGGGTAGCGGCCGCCCGCGGTGAGCTTGTCGGTGACGTTGAGGAACTCCACCCGTCCGTCGCGGACCAGGGCCTCGACGCTGTACTCGTGGCCGTACAGGCGGCGTTCGGCCAGGTAGCGCCAGTCCAGCTCGCGGTCGGGGAGCATCAGGTCGTCGCGGGCGCCCACGGTGAGCTCCCAGGCCGCGGCGAGGTCGTCGCCGGGTTCGAGGAGCTGCACGCCCAGGGAGGCGTGGCGGTTGGCGGGCTTGAGGACGACCGGCCCGCCCGCGGCGAACTTCGCCACGTCCTCGGGGCCGTGGACCTCGGTCCACTCGGGGTTGCGCAGCCCGGCGGCCTGGGCGGCGGCGCGCAACCGCAGCTTGTCCGTGAGCGCGGCGGAGGCGGCGGTGCCGGCTCCGGGGCGGCCGAAGCGTTCGGCGAGGACGGCCGCGCCGTGCACGCCGTACTCCAGTCCGGCGATGACGAGGGCGACGGGCCCGCCCGCCAGGTGCTCCTCGACGGCGGCCACCAGGGCGAGGTCCTGGTGGTAGGGGGCGGCGACGACGGAGTCCACGCAGTCCAGTTCCGCGGCGGCCGCGTGTACCTCGCGCTTGACGATGATGTCGGGGTCCTCGACCACCACGACGCTGTTCGCGGGCAGGAACTGCTCCATCTGGTTCAGCAGCAGTTTGCCGAACCCGACCATGACCACCCGGCCGGCGGGGAGTTCGATGTGCATGGGGTCTTCTCTCTGTTGGGAGTGGACGGGCCCGGGCGTCCCGGAGCGCGGCTCCGGGACGCCCGCTGGTCAGGCCGTGTGCAGCAGGAGGTCGAGGCGGTCGATGCCCGCGATGAAGTTCGAGGGGCGTCGGACGGGGGCGGAGAGCGCCTCCAGCGACTCCACCCGGGTCAGGAGCTCGGTGAACAGGGAGCGCATCTCCAGCCGGGCGAGGACGGCCCCCAGGCAGAAGTGCGGGCCGATGGTGAAGGCCAGGTGGTTGTTGGGGTCGCGGTCGATCCGGAACTCGTCCGGGGCCTCGAACACCGCGGGGTCGCGGTTGGCCGCGGAGAGCCACACGCAGACGGTGTCGCCCTCCTTGAGCTCGGTGCCGCCGAGGACGGTGGGCCGGGTCACCGTGCGGATCAGGTGCATGGCCGGGGTGTCGAAGCGGAGCATCTCCTCGATCATGGCCGGCACCCGGTCGTGGTCCTCGCGCAGCCACTGCCAGGCCCCGGGCAGGCCGGCCAGCCGGTACAGGCCCGAGGCCACGGCGTTCTTGGTGGTCTCGTAGCCGCCGATGGCGAGGTTGAGGCAGTTGAGCAACACCTCGTCGGAGGTGAGCCGTTCGCCGTCGAGCTCGATGTCCATGAGGCGGCGCACCATGCCGCCGGGGTCGAGGCGGTGCGGTTCGCCCTCGATGATCTCGACGAAGTACATCAGCAGGTCGTTGTTCCCGGTCTCGCTGCACCGGCGCCGCTCGGCGAGGGTGGGGGTCGCCGCGCCCGCCGCCTCGGTGCCGGTGATGGCCCGGCTGGCCATCGCCGCCACCCGTTCCTGGTCCTCGACGGGAATGCCGAGGATGGAGCCGATGGTGAGCCGGGGCATGGGGGCGGTGAGGGCCGTGACCGCGTCCACCGGGCCCTCCTGCCGGACGGCCGCCTCGGCGAGCCGGGCCGCGTGGCCCTGGATCACCGGTGTCAGCGACTGCACGAACTGCGGGGTGATCGCGGCGGTGACGAGCTTGCGCAGGCGGGCGTGGCGCGGCTTGTCGGTGAGTTCGATCATCAGCCCGGCGGCGGGGTCGCGGGTGCCGAGGGTGCTGTCGAGGGTCATGCCCCATTCGGAGCTGTAGGTGGCCACGTCGCGCAGGACGGTGCGGGTGTGGTCGTGGCGGACCACGGAGTGGAAACCGGGCGCGTCGGGCCGGTCCTGCCAGTGCAGTCCGGGCAGCTCCCGCAGCGCCGCCCAGACGCGGTGCGGCGGCTCGGGGACGAACTCGGCCGGGGCGGACAGGTCCACGACCGTGGGATCGGCGGGCGTGGGGGCGGCGGCCCCGGCGAGGGGGGCGTCGGCGGTGGCGGTCACCGGGGGTCTCCCGTCGGGGCGGTGTGCGGGGCGGCGGAGTCGGCGGAATCGGCGGAATCGGCGGAGTCGGCGGCGGACCGGTCCCCGGTGGTGCCGTGCTCGGCGGCCAGGGTCTCCAGGACGATCTCCACGACCTTGGCGGGCCGGGTGCGGGTGAAGTAGTGGCCGCCCCCGGGGATCTCCAGGAGCCGCGGGATCCCGGCGAGCGGGGCCCAGTCGCCGTTGCGGTCGGCGAAGCCCTCCGTGACCGGGTCGTCGGCCGCGTACACGGCGGTGACGGGGAAGGGCACCGGGCTCGACGCGCCGCCCGCCGGCGCCTCCTCCCGGGCCTCCAGGTACCAGGCGTTGGCGCTGGTGGAGTCGTGCCGGAAGGTGCGCACCAACAGGTCCGCGTAGGAGGCGCCGAGTTCGTCGAAGCCGGTGAAGCCGGTCTCCACGGTGAGCCAGTGCCGGATGTCCTCGTAGGTCATGCCGGAGACGTAGTCGATGGACTCGCGGATGGCCTCGGGAGTGTAGAGCAGCTTGGCCCCGATGAAGAGGTGGGCGACCTCGGTGCCGCGCGCGCGGAGCAGGCGGGCGGTCTCCAGGGCCAGGGCCGAGCCCACGCAGTGGCCCCACAGCACGATCCGGCCGCGCTCCTGGCGGAGCAGCTCCTCCACGACCAGGGTGGCGGTCTCGCGGACGGAACGCAGCTCGTCCGCGGCGGACTTGGGGTCGTGTCCGGGGAGTTCCACGCCCAGCACGGCGAAGCCGGGGTCCTGCCGGCGCATGGCGTCGGCCACCGGCCGGAAGTGCACCGCGTGTCCGGCACCGTAGGGGAAGCAGACCAGGGTGGCGGCCGGGCGGTCGTCGGCGGGAGTGAGGCGGACCAGGACGCCGTTGCCCTCGTCCTGGGTCGACTTCTCTGCCAGGGCGGCCTGTTCGCCCAGGCGGGAGTTGCGCATGACGTCCTTGAGGGTGACGAGGCCGTTGAGCATCATCACGGCGCGCATGGCGGCGAGGGAGTTGCCGCCCAGCTCGAAGAAGTCGTCCTCGGGGCGGATGCCCGCCGGGTCGATGCCCAGGACCTCGCCCCAGACGGCGGCCACGCGCAGGGCGGCGGAGGACAGCGCGCCGTCGGACTCGCGCGCCGCCTCCTCGGCGGGGGCCGCGGGCGTCTCCGTGCCCTTCTCCGACGCCGGTTCCGTGCCGTGTTCCGTTCCCGGCTCCTCTCCCCCGGCGGCCTCGCGCTCCAGCAGGCCGTCCGGCAGCCAGCGGCCGCGGCCGGCGGCGGTGCGGGTGCCGTCCGGAGCGGTGAGGACCAGCTCGCCGGGGGCGCCGATGGGGGCGGGCAGCCCGGCGGGGTCGAGGACGCTGACCGTGGTGCCGTCCGCGACCCCCGGCAGGGCGGGCTGCGGGCGCGTGCCGAAACCGGCGAGCAGGGCGAGTTCGGCCTCGTCCAGGAGGGTGGCGGTGGGGTGCTGCGCGGCGGGGTCCGCGGTCATCTGGTCGAGGGCGGCCAGGAAGTAGCCGCCGACGCGGACGATGTGCTCGTTGTCGAAGGCGTCCGTGTGGTAGTGCAGGCTGAGCTGCACCTCGTCGGTGTAGAAGTGGCGGGAGAACTCCGAGCGGAGCGGGAACTCGGTGATGGCCACGGCGCGCACGTCGAGCAGGGAGAACTCGGGGAGCGCGCGGAGCGCCTTGAGCGAGTAGAAGTGCGTGAAGTTGAAGACGGTCTCGAAGAGGGGGACCTGGGTCTGGAGGTCCTGCTTCATCTTGGCCATCGGGTAGCGCCGGTGCGGCAGGAAGGAGCTCTCGGCCTCGTAGACCTGGCGGACCAGTGCCTCCCAGCTGCCGTCGGCGAGGTCCACCCGCAGGGGCACCGAGTTGAGGAAGAGGCCGCAGGCCTTCTCCGCGTCGGCGACCTCGGGGCGGCCGCTGTGCTCGTAGCCGGTGATCACGTCGGACTCGCCGGTGAGCAGGGCGTGCACCTTCAGGTGCGCGGCGAGCAGCACGGTCTTGACGGGGACGCCGAGGCGGCCGGCGAGGGCCACGATGCGGTCGGACAGGCCGCGCGGGAGCGGCACGTCCTGGAGGACCACGTGGAAGGCGGCGGACTCGTCCCGGGGGCGCAGCCGCGGCACCACCGTCCGGGGGCGGTCTTCGAGCAGGTCCAGCCAGTACCGCCGGTCGGTCTCGGAGGCCAGGGACTGCCGCTCCAGGCCGATGAAGTTGCGGAGGTGGTTGGGGACGGGCTCGCCGTTCCAGGCGCCCTCGGCGCGCAGGGCGTGGTAGATCTCGAACAGCTTGGTGTGCACCAGGTTGATGCTCCAGCCGTCCAGGGCCGAGTTGTGCTGGCTGATGCTGTAGCGGTACAGGTCGTCGCGGAGCACGTGGACGTGGAGGCGGATCAGGCCGGGGTGCTCCCAGTCGAAGGCGTGGGCCTTCTCCTGGCGCTCCCACTCCTCGTACCACTCCTCCTGCGCGGCCTCGTCGAGGTGGCGGACGTCGGCGATGAACACCGGCGGCGGGTCCACGTTCCTGTGGACGAGCTGGAGGTAGTCGGTGAAGCCGGTGAGCCGGTAGCTGGTGCGGAAGATCGGGTTCTGTGCGACGAGCACGCGCACGGCCTCGGTGAACGCCGCCGGATCGAAGGGGGCGTTGATGAGGTAGCCGATGATGTCGTGGTACTGGGAGCTGCCGCGGGTCATCTCGCTCTGGAAGATGGTGCCGGCGGACAGCATGGACATCGGGTAGGCGTCCTCGACGTCCTCGGGGAGCCTCTCCCGCTCCTCGGCGCTGATCAGCTCGAAGGGCGCGAACTCGTGGCGGAGGCCGTCCTCGGTGCCGCCCTCGTCGAGCACGGCGGCCAGCCCGGCGACCGTGGGGTGCGCGAAGAGCTGCTGGAAGGTGAAGGCCAGGCCCAGGCGGCGGGCCTTGGCCAGGACGGTCACGAAGTGGATGGAGGTGCCGCCGAGGGCGAAGAACCCGTCGTGCACGCCCACCCGTTCGCGGCCCAGGACCTCGGCGACCAGGGCGGCGAGCGCCTCCTCCGTGGGGGTGCGGGGGGCCGTGTACCCGGCGGCCTCGGTGACCGGCTCGGGAAGGGCGGCGCGGTCCAGCTTGCCGTTGGGCGAGAGCGGGAAGGCGTCCAGGACGGTGATCCGGGCGGGGACCATGTAGCCGGGCAGGACCGCGGCGAGGCGGGTCCGCAGCTCCTCCTCGGCCGGCGGGCCGTCGGGGGTGCCGGCGGAGGTGACCCAGGCCAGGAGCCGCTGGTGGCCGTCGGTGCCGGTGCGCACGAGCACGGTGGCGTCGCCGACGCGGGGATCGTCGAGGAGGGCGCGCTCGATCTCGCCGGGTTCGATCCGGTAGCCGCGGAGCTTGACCTGGGAGTCGTTGCGACCGAGGTATTCGAGGGAGCCGTCCGGGAGGCGACGGACGAGGTCGCCGGTGCGGTAGGCGCGGCGCTCGCCCGCCTCCCCGAAGGGCTGCTCCACGAAGCGTTCGGCGGTGAGTTCGGCGCGGTGCAGGTAGCCGCGGGCCAGGCCGTCACCGGCGATGTACAGCTCGCCCGGCAGGCCCACGGGGCGTTCGCGGCGCCGCGCGTCGAGCACGTACAGGCGGGTGTTGTCGATGGGCAGGCCGATGGGCACCAGGGCGTCGCCCTCGGCGGTGCGGTGGTGGCTGACGTCCACGGTGGCCTCGGTGGGCCCGTAGAGGTTGATCAGCTCGGCGTGGCCGAGGAGTTCGGCGAAGCGGCGGACGTGGTGCACGCCCAGGGCCTCGCCGCTGGCGAAGACCTGGCGGAGGGAGCCCAGGCGGTCGGCGGCGCCGGTGGCGGCCACGTAGTCCAGGAAGGCGCCGAGCATGGTGGGCACGAAGTGCAGGGTGGTGACCCGGTGGCGTTCGACGGCGGCGACGATGGCCTCCGGCTCGCGCTCGCCGCCGGGTTCGAGGAGGGCCACCCGGGCACCCTCGATGTGCCACCAGAACAGCTCCCAGACGGACACGTCGAAGGAGACGGGGGTCTTCTGGAGGACGGTGTCGCCGGGGCCGATCGGGTAGGCCCGCTGCATCCAGTGCAGCCGGTTGACCACGCTGCGGTGCTCGACGACCACGCCCTTGGGGGCGCCGGTGGAGCCCGAGGTGTAGATGACGTACGCGGCGTCCCCGGCGGAGCCGGCCGGTACGGCGGACTCGTCCTCACCCTCCGCGGGCTCCTCGCCGGCGGTGGGGTCGAGGAGTTCCCCGGTGAGTTCCAGGACGGCGGCGGGGGCCGGGACCCGGTCCGCGTGCGCGGGCTGGGCCAGGACCAGGGCGGTCTTGCTGTCCTCCAGCATGTAGGCCAGGCGGGCCGGGGGCAGGGACACGTCCAGCGGCAGGTAGGCGCCGCCCGCCCGGAGCACGGCGAGGATGCCGGTGAGCATCTCCGGGGAGCGCTCGGCGAGGACGCCGACCAGGGATTCCGGTCCGACGCCGCGGGCGCGCAGGGTGCGGGCGAGGCGGGCGGTGGCCCGGTCCAGCTCGGCGAAGGTGAGGGTGCGACCGCCGCCGGTGACGGCGGGGGCGTCGGGCGCGGCCGCCACGGCGCGGGCGAAGAGCTGCGGCAGGGTCGACTCGGAGGGGAAGGGCGCCTCGGTGGCGTTGGCGGCCGCCGTGACGGCGGCGTCGGCGGCGTCGGCGAGGTCCACCGCGGCCAGGGGCGCGTCCGGGGCGGCCAGGGCGGCCGTGAGCAGCCGGACGTAGTGGGCGGCGAGGCGGTCGGCGCTGTCCGGGGCGAAGCGGTCGGGTTCGGTGCGGACCTCGACGGCGAGGCCGCCCTCGGACGTGCGGCGGAGCACCAGGACCACGTCGGCGGCGAGGGCGTCCACGGCCTCCTGCGTGTGGAGCCCCGCCAGGGCGACGGCCACCTCGGTCTCGGCGCCGGTCAGTTCGACGGGGTAGTCCTGGTGGGCCTGGACCTCGGGGAGGACGGCGCGCAGCCGTGCCAGGAGGTCCTTCAGCGAGTCCGCGCCGGTGTGGGCGAGGCGGATCGGCAGCACCCGGGCCAGCGGCTCGGGGCCGGTGGGCGGCCGGCCGATGAGCAGGTCCTCCTCGCCGGTGTAGGTGTGGAGCAGGGCGAAGGCGACGGCGGTGGCCAGGGCGTGCAGGGCGGTGTCCTCGCCGCGGCTGACGGCGTACAGCCGCTCGGCGGTCTCCGGGGCGAGGACGGTCTCCGCGGCGGCGCGGGGGCGGCCGGTGCGAGCGGCGGCGGGGTGGTCGGCGGGGAACCCGGTGGCGCGGGAACCGGCCAGGAAGCGGGCCCAGAAGGCGGCCGCGGCGGGCCGCTGGGCGGCAGCGATCTTGCGCTGTCCGACGGTCAGGTGGGTGCTCATGACGGGGGTGCTCCTCGGCGTGCGGGTCAGAAGGCGAAGTCGAGGCCGGTCGGTTCCGGCGCGGCGGCCGGTCCGGTGTCGACGGGGGCGGCCGGTGCGCCGACGGGCGCGGCGGGGTCGGCGAGGGCCCGGTCGAGGACGTCCAGGAGGGTGTCGCGGAAGGCGGCGACGGTGGCGCGGTCGAAGAGTTCGGTGGCGTACTCCCACTCGCAGTACAGGTCCTCCGGCTCCTCGAACACCTGGAGGTTGAGGTCGGCCATGCCCTGGCCGGTGTGGCGGGGCCGCAGCAGCACGGGGGTCCCGAGGAACTCCGCGGTCTGCAGGGCGCCGGCCTGGAGGGCGAGCAGGGTGTCGAAGAGGGGGTTGCGGCCGGGCACCGGCTCGGCGGCCGCTTCGCGGACCAACTCCCCGTACGGCAGGTCCTGGTGGGCCAGGGCCTCCCGGGAGGCCTCGGCGGCCCGGGCGGTCAGCTCCGTGAAGGGGGTGTCGGGGGCGAAGGCCAGCCGCAGGCAGACGGTGTTGACGAACATGCCGACGGCCCCGTCGAGTCCGGCCGCGGTGCGCCCGGCCGCGGGGATGCCGGTGGTGAGGTCGTACTGGCCGGTGACGCGGGCCAGGAAGACGGCGTGGGCGGCGGCCAGCGGGGCGAGCAGGGTGGTGCCCCGACGGGCCGCGAAGGCCCGCAGGGCCGCGGTGCGCTCCGGTCCCAGGGAGAAGGGCAGCAGGTCCCCGGCGTTGCTGCGGTCGGCGGGACGGGGGCGGTCCGTGGGGAGTTCCACGGGCGCGGGGCGGCCTTCGAAGGCGGTGGTCCAGAAGCCCCTCTGGCGTTCGGCGAGTTCCTTGCCCTCGCCGGCCGCGGCCCAGTGGGCGTAGTCGCGGTAGGGCAGGGCCACCGGGGGGAGTTCCTCCCCCCGGTAGAGGGCGTCGAGGTCGCCGAAGAGCCGGCCCAGGGACAGGCCGTCCGCCACCAGGTGGTGGAGGTCGGTGAACAGCACGGGCGGGGCGTCCTCGCGCGTGTGCAGGACGGCGCGGGCCAGCGGGGGCACGGACAGGTCGAAGGGGCGGACGAGCGCGGCGAGGTCCGGTTCCCCGGTGGTGACGGCGAGTTCCCCGCCCGCGCCGGGGTCCACCCGCTGGACGGGTTCGTCGAGGAGATGGAAGGAGGTGCGCAGCACCTCGTGGCGGCGGACCAGGGCGTGCCAGGCCGCGGCCAGGCGGTCCGGGTCGGTGTCGGCGGGCAGTTCCAGCAGCAGCGGCACGTTGTACTGGACGGTGCGCGGGTCGCGGCTCTGGGCCACGAAGAGCGGGTACTGCTGGGGGGCCAGCGGGTAGTGGTCGGCGGGCGGGGCCGGGGGCGGACCGGCCGGCGCGGCGGGTCCGGGGGCCCGCTCGGCGAGGAGCAGGGCCAGCTCTTCCACGGTCGGGTTGCGGAAGACGTCGGCGACGGTGACGGGGGTCCCGAAGGCGGCACCGATGGCGGTGGCGAGTCCGGCGGCCAGCAGGGAGTCGACCCCGTGGTCGAAGGCGGAGTCGAGGACGCCGACGGTGGCGCCGGGGAGGGCGGCCTCCCAGAGGGCGACGAGGCGTTCCTCGGTGGTGTCGCGGGGCGGTACGTGCTCGGCGGGCAGGTGGAAGAGGTCCGCCGGGTCGGGGAGCGCGGCCCGGTCGGTCTTGCCGTGCGCGGTGAGCGGGAGGGCGTCCAGGGGCACCAGGTGGCCGGGGAGCAGGTGCCGGGGCAGCCGCTCGGCGAGGTGTTCGCGGAGTTCGCGGGGGTCGGTCGGGACGACCTCGGTGTAGTAGGCGGCGAGGTAGCGGTCGGCGGGGTCGCCGCCGGGGCGGACCCGGGGCACGACCACGGCCTCGGCCACGTCGGGGTGGGCGCGGAGCACCGCCTCGATCTCGCCGGGTTCGACGCGGTAGCCGCGGATCTTGACCTGTCCGTCGGCGCGTCCGTGGAACTCCAGGACGCCGTCGGGGCGTTCGCGCACCAGGTCGCCGGTGCGGTAGAGCCGGCCGCCGGGGCGGGTGGGGTCGGGGCGGAAGGCCGCCTCGGTGAGTTCGGGCCGGCCGAGGTAGCCGAGGGCCACACCGTCGCCGCCCACGAACAGCTCGCCGATGCGGCCCGGGGGGACGGGCGCGCCTTCGGGGTCGAGGACCTGCGCGGTGGAGTGGGCGACGGGGCGGCCGATGGGCAGCGGGCCGCCGGTGTCCTCGGGGGTGATGACGTGCGTGGTGGAGAAGGTGGTGTTCTCGGTGGGGCCGTAGCCGTTGACCACCCGCAGTGCGGGGGCGGCGGCCAGCACTGCGGCCACGTCCTCCCCCACCACCACGTCGCCGCCGACGAGGAGTTCGGTGAGCGGCGCGAAGAGCGCCGGGTCCTGCCGGACCAGCCGGCTGAAGAGGGGGGAGGTCAGCCAGAGGGTGGTGACGGCGTGGCGGCGCAGGGTCGCGGCGAGGCGGTCGGCGTCCAGGACGGCGTCCTCCTCGGGGAGGACCACGGTGCCGCCGTTGAGGAGGGGGCCCCACACCTCGAAGGTGCTGGCGTCGAAGGTGGCGGCGCCGGTCTGCAGGACCCGGGTGTGCGGGCCGAAGTCCACGTACGCGCGGCCGGGGCCGGTGCCGCGGACCAGCCGGACCACGTTGCGGTGGCCGACCATGACGCCCTTGGGGTGGCCGGTGCTGCCCGAGGTGTACATCACGTAGGCCAGGCCCTCGGGGCCGGGGACGGTCTCGGGGTCGGGCAGGACCCCTGCCCCGTCCGCGGCGCCGTCCGCGCCTTCAGCGGCTTCCGCGCCGTGCGTGGCTTCGGCGTCGGCGGGTCCGTCGATGGCGAGGAGGACGCGGCCGTCGGGGAGGCGGGCGTCCCGGTCTCCGAGGACCACCCGGACCCCGGCGTCGTCGAGCAGGGCGGCGACCCGCAGTTCGGGTTCGGCGGGGCCGACCGGCAGGTAGCCGGCTCCGGCGCGGAGCACGGCGAGGTTGGCGGTGATCCAGGCGGGGCTGCGTTCGGCGCGCACGGCCACCAGGTCGCCGGGGCGGACCCCGTGGGCGACCAGGCGGGCGGCCAGGCGGGCGCTGCGGTCGGCGAGCGCGGCGTAGGTCAGCGCGGAGTGCGCGTCCTCCACGGCCACGGCCTCCGGGGTGGCGGCGGCCTGTCGGAGGAAGAGCCCGTGGAGCGTGGCGTCGCGGGGGTACTCGGGCGCTGCGGCGGGCCCCGGTGCGGGCGGGGTGGGGTTCATCGTCGGTTCCATCTCTGGGTGCGCGGGGCTCAGGCGTCCGGGCCGAGGACGGGGCGGAAGGCGGTGGCGGCCGAGGCGGCGACCGCGCGCAGGGCTTCGTGGTCGGGGGCCGTGCCGTAGACGATGCCGAGGTGGCTCTGGGTGCCCTCGCGCCAGTCCACGCGGCGGCCGGGCGCGGCGTGCGCCTCGACGGAGCGGACCCCGGGCAGGGCGGCGAGCTCGTCCAGTCCCTCGACGTCGAGGAGGGTGCCGGCCACCGGGGGCGGGGCGAGGAAGTACTGGTAGGTGACGCCCCGGTGGCGGGCGGGCGGGATGCGGGGCTCGGTGCCGAGGGCGGTCTCCAGGGCGGCGCGCACCAGGTTGATGCCGGTGGCGCGGCGGAGGATCTCCGGTACGTAGCCGCCGAGGCGGCCGTTGACCTCGATGATCCGGGGGCCTTCGGGGGTCAGCTTGATCTCGGTGTGGGTGAGGCCGTGCCGGATGCCGAGGGCGCGGACGGCGGCCGCCTCCAGGGCGAGGACGGCGGCCTCGGTGTCCGGGCCGAGGGTGTGGGGCAGCAGCATGCCGGTCTCGCGGAAGGGTTCGGCGAGGGGGAACTTGCCGGTGACGCAGACCTGTCGGGAGCCGTTGGGGGTGTGGACGGACTCCACGGAGACGTAGTCCCCCCACGCCTCGCCGGCGGCGGTCGGGTCCCCGACGAGAAGCTGTTCGGCGACGAACTCCAGCCCGTCCGGCCGGGCCGCGGCGGTGGCCAGGAACTCCTCGGCGGTGTCCACGCGGGTGGTGTGCAGGCTGCCCGCGCCGATCCTCGGCTTGATCACGGCGGGCAGCCCGGTGTGGGCCAGGGCCTCGGCGGGGTCCTCGCCGATGACGGTGCACCGGGTGGCCTGGACCCCGGCCTCGGCGAGGATCCGGCGCTGCACGAGCTTGTCCACGAGGGCGGGCACCAGGGCGGTGGGGTGGCCGGGCAGCCCGAGTCCTTCCGCCAGCCGGGCGGTCTCGCCGAGGAGGTACTCGCTGTAGGTGAGCAGACCGGAGAGGTCCGCCTCCTTGAGGCGGGTGATCCGGGCGTCGGGGTCGAGGCCGGTGAGGTCCACGACCTCGGCGAGCTCGTGCAGGGCGGTGCGGGCGGCGGCGGCTCCGGGCCGGTCGAAGTCCGCGACGAACACCACCTCGCAGAGCCGGTGCGCGGCGGCCACGATGTCGTTGGGGGTGGCGGAGCCCAGGTCGTAGCAGACTCCCGCGCGGGGCGGGGCGGGGCGCGCTGCGGTGGTCACGGGCGCTCCGATCCGGGGGTGGCGGTCTGCCGGTCCGTCAGGTGCTTGACCAGGAGGGCGGCGGTGGGCTGGAGGTAGAGGTCGCGCAGCGGCACCGGGGGCAGGCCCTCACGGCGCAGGGCGGCGGAGAGCCGGACGGCCATGAGGGAGTTCCCGCCGAGTTCGAAGAAGTCGTCGTCGGGGCCGGTGTCGGGGCCGAGGGTGGCCCGCCAGGCGCGGAGCACCTGTTCGGTGAGGGCCTGGACGGGGTCCGGTTCGGCGGGCACGGACGCGCCGGGGGCGGATCCGGTGGCGGCGGACTGCTCGCCCGAGGGCGGTTCGGTCGCCGCCGGGGTGGTGGTGACCTGGACGACGGCGGCGGCGGTGTCGCGCTCGGTCGCGGTCGTGGCGGCGGGGGTCGGGGTGCCGCCGGCCGCGGGGAGGGTGTCGGGGCGGGGCAGCCGGGCGGTGTCGGCCTTGCCGTTGACGGTCAGCGGGATCTCGGGGACGGCCGTCAGGGTGCCGGGCAGCATGTGCTCGGGGAGCAGGCCGCGGAGTCGGCCGCGGACCTCGGGGACCGTGCCGCCGGGCCGCAGCACCACGTAGGCGTCGAGCCGGGTGTCGGCGGCGTCGCCGTCGCCGCGGTGCAGGACCACGGTGGCGTCGGTGACCCGCGGGTCGTCGAGGAGGACGCTGCGGATCTCGCCGAGTTCGATGCGGAAGCCGCGGACCTTCACCTGGTCGTCGATGCGGCCGAGGTGGTCGAGGCCGCCGTCGGGGCGGAGCCGTCCGAGGTCGCCGCTGCGGTAGACGCGTTCGCCGGTGACGGGGTCGGTGACGAACCGTTCCGCGGTCAGCTCGGGGCGGCCCAGGTAGCGGTCGGCCAGTCCCGCGCCGCCGACGTGGATCTCGCCGGGCACGCCCAGGGGCTGGACTCGGCCGTGGGCGTCGCGGACGGACAGGGTCCAGCCGGGCAGGGCGGTGCCCACGGAGCGGGAGCCGGCGGCCACGTCGACGGGGGTCACGGTGCGGGCGGTGACGTGCACGGTGGTCTCGGTGATGCCGAACATGTTGACCAGGCGGGTGCGGTCGTGCGGTTCGCGCCGGAACCACAGCTCCAGGGAGCGGGTGTCGAGCGGTTCGCCGCCGAAGACGACCAGCCGCAGGGAGAGCGGACGGGTCCCGTCGAGGTGGACCCGGCGCAGGGCGGCGAAGGCGGAGGGGGTCTGGCTGAGGACGGTGACCCCGCGGTCGGCGAGCAGGGCGTGGAACTCCTCCGGGGAGCGGGACACCCAGTAGGGCACGACTTCGAGCCTGCCGCCGGTCAGGAGGCAGCCCCAGATCTCCCAGACGGAGAAGTCGAAGGCGCTGGAGTGGAAGAGGGTCCACACGTCCCCGGCGCCGAGGGCGAGGTCCGGGGCGGTGGCGGCGACCAGCGCGGTCACGTTGCGGTGGGGGACGACCACGCCCTTGGGGCGGCCGGTGGAGCCCGAGGTGTAGATGACGTAGGCGGGGGCGTCGGGGTCCTCGGCGGGGGCGGGGGCCGCCGCGGTGGAGGCGGCCAGGGCCTCGGGGCGGAGGATCGTGAGACCGTCGGCGGCGGGGAAGACGTCGAGGGTGGTGACGACCAGGCCGAGCCCGGCGTCCCCGGTGGTGTAGCGCAGCCGCTCGGCGGGGTAGCGCGGGTCCATGGGGACGTAGGCGGCGCCCGTCTTGAGGATGCCGAGGAGCGTGGCGACGAGGGTGGTGTCGCGTTCCAGGCAGACGCCGACGAAGGAGCCGGGGCCGATGCCGCGTTCGGCGAGACCCGCGGCGATCCGGTCGGCGGCGGCGTCGAGGGCGGCGTAGGTCAGCTGCCCGTCGGGGCCGGACAGCGCGGCGGCTCCGGGGGTGGCGGCGGCGGTCCGGGCGAAGGCGCCGTGCAGGGTCGCGGGCTCGTGCGCGGGCAGCGGGTGGGGGCGACCGAGGGCGAGCAGGTGGGCGCGTTCCTCGTCGGAGGTGGCCTCGACCCGGCCCGCGAGGAGCTCCGTGGCGGCCGGTTTGGCGCCGAGCAGGGCGGTGGTGCGGGTGAGGTGGGCGGCGAAGCGGGCCGCGACCTCGGGGTGGGCGGCGGCCTCGTTGTACTCCAGCAGGCCGGTGAAGGTGCCGTCCGGCAGGGGCCGCCAGGTGACGGTGAGCGGGAACGGCGCTTCGAGGTGGGGGCGGTAGGCGGTGCCGGTCCGGTCGCCGCCGAGGACGATCACGCCGAGGGCGGGCGGTTCGGCGCCGGGGGCGGTCGGCGCGGCCAGGGCCTCCTCGGCCCTCCCGAGGAGCTCGCCGACGGGGGTGTCCTCGCCGGGGTCCAGGCTCAGGGTGGTGTAGCGGTCGCCGTGCAGCGGGTCGGCGGTGAGCAGCCCGAGGGTGCGGCCCGGTTCCCCGTAGCGGGCGAGCGCGAGGGCGGCCGCGGCGGCGAGGACGGCGGTGGCGGGCTCCGGGGCGATCTCCACGGGGCCCAGGGCGACGGTTGCGGTGCGGGCGGCCCGGGTCGGGTCGCCGAGGCCCCAGGCGGGCGGGACGGCCTCGGTGATGACGGGGCGGGGGGCGGACGGCGCCGCCACCAGGCCGGAGTAGATGGTTCCGGTTGCTGCGGGGGAGGTGTCCGTGAGGAGCCCGGCGAGGGCTTCCAACAGGGCGCTGTCCGCGGACCGGCGGTGGGCCACGAGGACCAGGTCCGCGGCGCCGTCGGCGTAGTCGAGGAGCAGGGCGCGCAGCGGGGCGCCGGGGGCGAGGGTGCGGCCGGCCTCGCGGTCGCGCAGGGCCTCGGAGGAAGGGTGCCCGGCGGGGGTGGTGAGCCGCTCCGTCCAGAGCCGGAGCCCGGTGGGCAGGGTGCCGGACTCCTGGGCGGCGGCGAACCGGGCGGCGGCCTCCCGGGCGGTGAGTCCGTCCGGGAGCCGGCGCAGCAGGCTGTGGGTGCCGCGGCCGGAGCGGTGGTCGAAGGCGGTCCCGGCGTGGAAGGCGGCCGTACCGGCCCCCGGTGCGGCGGGTGCCGTCGGGGTGGTCGCGGTGGGCATGCTGGTCTCCTGGCTGGTGCGGTCGGCGGAGGAGGGGGCGGGGCGGGAGGAGGTCACCTCGTGCTGAACCCGCCATCGACGGTGACGACGCTGCCGGTGACCTGGCGGCTGTCGTCACTGGCCAGGTACAGGGCGGCGGCCGACACGTCCTCGGGGTCGACCAGGGCGTTCATGGGCTGGGATTCCAGGAAGGCGGCCTCCTGGTCCTCGGGGGCCACTCCGAGGGAGCGGGCCACCTCGGAGAGCATCCGGCCCTCCAGGGTCGGCTCCTCGCGGACCTGGCCGGGGCAGAGGGCGTTGACCCGGATCCGCAGGGCCGCGTAGTCGAGGGCGGCGGCCTTGGTGAGGCCGATCAGCCCGTGCTTGGCGGCCACGTAGCCGGCGAAGTAGCGGTAGCCGACGAGCCCGGCGGTGGAGGAGACGTTGACGATGCTGCCGGAGCGCTGCCGGGCCATCGCGGGGGCCACGGCCTTGATGGACCGCCAGGCGCCGGACAGGTCCACATCCAGCATGACCCGCCACTCCTCCTCGGTGATCTCGTGGCTGGCCCGGCCCGAAGGGGCGGCGATCCCGGCGTTGTTGAGGAGGACGTCGATCCGGCCGAAGCGGTCGAGCACCGCGGCCACGGCGGTGTCCAGGTCCGCCTGCGCGCGGACGTCGGCGCGGGCGGTGAGGACGGCGGCCCCGCGCTCCCGGCACTGTTCGGCGGTGGCCTCCAACTGGTCCGCGGTGCCCAGCGGGTAGGGCACGTCGGGCAGGTCGGCGGCCACGTCAAGGAGGGCGAGGTCGGCGCCCTCCTCGGCGAAGCGGAGGGCGCAGGCCCGGCCCAGGCCGCGGGCGGCGCCGGTGACGAGCACGGTCTTGCGGGCGAGTCTCACGTCAGTCCTCCGTCCGTCCGGACCGCAGCCGGGACGCGATGAGTTCCAGCAGGGCCTTGCCGTCGGCGTCGAGGTACATGTGGTCCCCGGGCACGTCCACGGCGGTGAACTCCGCACTGGTGGCCTCGCTCCAACGCCCCGCCGCCTCCGCGGAGACGAGGTGGTCGTCGACCCCGCGGACGGAGGTGATGGGGGCGGCCAACCGGCGGTCGGAGGCGGGCACGTACGCCTCGTGCATCTCGACGTCGGCGCGCAGCGCGGGCAGCAGCAGTTCGCGCATCTCGGGGATGTCGAAGGCGGGGTGCCGGTAGCCGGCGAACTCCTGGACGCGCGCGAGGAAGGCGTCGTCATCGAGGCCGGTGGCGCGCTCGGTGCGGCCGTTCCAGGGGCCCTGGGAGCCGCTGACGAAGAGGTGCACCACCGGGTGGGCGCCGTGGTCGGCGATCCGGAGCGCGAGTTCGTAGGCGAGGATCGCGCCGAGGCTGTGGCCGAAGACGGCCACGGGGCCGTCGCCGGCGGCGGCGAGGGCGGCGGGCAGCAGCCCCTCGGCGGCCTGGTGTACGTCGGTGTACGGGTCCTGGTCCACCAGGCGCTCCCGGCCGGGGAGTTGGATCGGTTTCACGTCCACGCCCTCGGTGCCGAAGGAGCGCCAGGGCATGTAGAAGCTGGCGCCGGCTCCGGCGAAGGGCAGGCACAGCAGGGGCAGGGCATGGGACATGGGGCTCATGGCTCCGTGGGGAAGTGCGTACGAGGACGGGATCGGTCCGTCACGAGGGGTCGCGCACCGGACTGCGGGGGCAGGTCCGGCGTGGTGTGGGCGTGGCGGGGCGGCCCGGACGATCCGGGCGAGGACGTGTCGGCTGTGAACCGGATTCCGTCTCGCGCAGATGAGGACAGCGGCCTGTCACCCCGGCCCCCCGTGCCGCTCGACGCCAGGATCATGCAACAGGCCACATCGGTTGTCGACCCGCTCCCGATGCGATAAGCGGCCGCTCGGCCCTAGCGCACGGACGCCTTCTTGGAAAGCGTCGGAGAAGGCGCCGGGCGGGATTATCGGCGGGCCTTTTTTGGGCCGATTCGGATATATGACCCCGGAATTGACGGCCCGTGGGGCCGGTCGTGTGGCGCACGCCTCTCCGGTTCCCGCGGCGCCGGTGTCGACGATCGGACGGGAACCCGTCCGGGCGGGGCCGGCCACCCCTCCGACCTCCGCACGATCCACCCGAACGGGTGTTCAGATGGCGAGACGAACACAGGGAACCGGCCAATGACCGTGCCGTGGGCGGCGGTCCGGCGGGTCGACGGGATGTCCCGCCGGCGGGACATCCGCGGCGGTGCGGATCGGCGCCGGGGGGCGGAGCCGGCCGTGGCCGGACAAGGCTCCCGGCGACACCCCCGACCAGGGCGGTCGACACGCCGAACGGTTCCGGAATCGCGGCCCGAGACGGGCGTCGGGCCGGGCGGATCCGGCCATCCGTCACGCAGGAGCCGCCTCAGGCGAGACCGGCAGGTCGGGTTCCGTTCCTGGCGTCCGGGCAGCTCCCCGGGGCCTTCCCGGCGCGCGGTGACAGGGGGTGGGCCGCCGCCGCGCCCGCCCCGGGGAACGCGTGGGAGCGGAGAACATGGAGTGCGGGCCGATCGTTTCGACAAATCCCCTGCCCGGCGCCGCGGACGGCGGGAAATGCGACGGAAGAAGGAACGGATCCCGGGACCGGTCCACGGATTCATGGCGGGCTGATGAATGGCGGCCGAGAAGTCTGGACCACAGCCCGATTTCGATGCGAAACTCCTTCCTGACCACAGTAATTGCCCATCCTCCGGGATGCGGCCGGTCCGCAGGGGACCACGCGAGACGGCCGTCCGCGCCACGGGATCCGCCCGTGCGCCCGGACCCGGCGACGCGACGGCACGGAGGTGCCGCGGGGGCTCCCCCGCCCCGGACCGGTTCGGCCGCGCCCGGGTGACGGGCCGGCGTCGCACGCCCGCGGCGGCGCCCCCACCCGGCAGGACGCGCCCGATGAAGCCCACCCGCTGCCCGCACCCCTCCCGGAACGCCCTGTTCCGGTCCGCCGGGCGGCCCGGGCCCACCGGGGGCGCAGCCGCCGGAGCCCCCCTCCCCCCAAGGTCGGAACGTCCCGGCCGCCCGGCCGCACGTCGGTCCGTCGCGGCCCCACCGCGCCCGACCGGCCCCTGACGACCCCGTCCGCCTTCCCCCAAGAGAAGTGACCTCGCATGGAGAAGCCCGCCGGTTCCACCGCACTCCGCACCGCGGCCCGTCCCGTGCTCGGCAACACGGCCCTGACCCGCCGTACCGGGCTCTCGCTGCCGGCGGACTTCACCCTGGCCGACTGGAAACGCTTCGGCAAGCACCTGTTCCTGATATCGGACTCCTCCAGCTGGTGGCTGGGCGACTGGCTCATCTTCGGCCAGGACATGTACCCGGGCCGCTACCGGCAGGCCATGGAGGAGACGGGGCTCGACTACAAGACCCTCCGCAACTACGCCTGGATCGCCCGCCGCTACCCCGCCCCCACCCGCCACCCCAAGCTGAGCGTCCAGCACCACGCCGAGGTGGCCTCCCTGGAGCCCGCCGAACGCGCCGCCTGGCTGGACCGCGCGGCCCGTGAGGGCTGGTCCCGCAACGCCCTGCGCCTGCACCTGCGCAAGGCCGCCTCCCTCGCCGCCGGGAGCGCGGAGTCCCGGACCGAGGAGATCCGGCTCCAGCTGCGCACCACCGCGGACCGGGAGGCCGTCTGGGCCGACGCGGCCGAGCGGTCCGGCCGGGACCTCGCCGAATGGATCATCCTCAGCCTGGACCGGGCGGCCGGTCAGGTCGCCGCCGGTCGCGAGGAACACGCCTGAGCGGGGGCACGGACCCGTCGGCGATCTTGCATAGGGTCGGATCTTCCGCAACCGCGGACCACCACCACGGCGTGGTGGTCCCTGGAAGATCCGTTACCCGAACTTGTCGAGGAGTTCCGTGCGCCTGCCCGCCGACCGTCGTCTCACCCTCGGTGCCACCGCCCTCGCGGTGGCGGCCGTCCTGGCCCCGGTCACCGTCGCCCACGCCGCCCCCGCCCCGGTCGCCCCCGCCGGCCGGCCCGCCGCCCAGGCCCCGGCCCCCGATCTGGCCGGGATCACCGCCGCCCTGAAGAACACCCTGGCCGCCGGCGCGCCCGGCGCCATGGCCCGCTACACGGGCCCCGGCGGGGTCGAGGTCCTCAAGGAGGGCGTGTCCGACCGCACCACGGGCGCGGCGATGAACTCGAAGGCCAAGTTCCGCATCGGCAGCGTCACCAAGACCTTCTCCACCGTGGTGCTGCTCCAGCTCGCGGGCGAGGGCAAGGTCGCCCTGGACGAGCCGGTCAACCGCTACCTGCCGGGTCTGCTGCCGGACGACCGGATCACCGTCCGGCACCTGCTCACGCACCGCAGCGGCCTGTCCGACTACACCAACGTCATGTTCGAGCACACGGTCCCCGGCTTCGAGGCCGTCCGCAACCGCGTGTTCACCTACCAGGAGCTGGTGGACCTCTCGCTCGCGGAGCCCCGCACCACCGAACCGGGCGTCTCCTACAAGTACTCCAACACCAACTTCGTCGTGGTCGGCATGCTCATCGAGAAGCTGACGGGCCGTCCGGTGGCCAAGGAGTACGAGCGCCGCATCATCAAGCCCCTGAAGCTCAAGAGCACCTCCTACGTGCACCCGAAGACGGCCATCAAGGGCGTGCACGCCCGCGGCTACCTGCACCCCGACGAGGCCGGCGCGCCCCTGGTGGACTCCACCGAGCAGACCGTCTCCTGGGCGCAGTCCGCCGGGGCGATGATCTCCTCCGAGGCCGACCTCAGCACCTTCGTCTCCGCGCTGGTCCGGGGCCGTCTGCTCAAGCCCGCCCAGCTGGACGCCATGCTCACCATGACGCCCACGGACACCACCAACACCCGCTTCTACGGGCTGGGCCTGCGCCGCTACGACCTGACCTGCGGCACCCAGGTCTACGGCCACACCGGCACCGTGCAGGGCTTCTACACCTACGCCTTCACCACCCGCGACGGCAAGCGCACCCTGGCCGCCATGGCCAACACCTCCAACCGCGGGGCCGCGAACACCGCCCTCGGCGGCACCCTGGAGGCGGCCTTCTGCGGCACGAAGCCCGCCAGGACCGGCCTGCGCCACGGCTTCGCCCCGGCGGCCCCGGCTCCGGCCGAGGCGGACCTGCCCGAGAACGGCTGATCCCCGACCTGACACAGTCCGGGGCCCGGTGCGGAGCGGTTCCCGCGCCGGGCCCCGGACCGTTCCCCGCCGATCCCCCGTCCGGTGCCCCCACCGGGCTCCGCCGCGCGGGGTCCCGGCCGGCGCACGCGCCGCCGCCTAGGCTTCCTCCGCGCAGGCCCGGAGCCCGCGCGGAGGAGGCGGCGGTCATGGCGGTGGACGAGCTCGACACCCGGATCCTGCGGCTGCTGATCGAGCGGCCGCGCACCAGCGTGCGGGAGTACGCCCGGCTGCTGGGCATCGCCCGCGGCACCGTGCAGGCGCGGCTGGACCGACTGGAGCGCACCGGGGTGATCACCGGGACCGGACCGGTCCTCTCCCCCGCCGCCCTCGGGCACCCGGTGCTGGCCTTCGTGCACGTCGAGGTCACCCAGGGGCACCTGGACGAGGTGGGCGAGGCCCTGGCGGGCGTCCCGGAGATCGTCGAAGCGTTCTCGATCACGGGGGGCGGGGACCTGCTGACCCGGGTCGTCGCCCGGGACAACGCCCACCTCGAAGACGTGATCCAGCAGCTCATCCGGCTGCCCGGAGTGGTCCGGACCCGCACCGAAATGGTCCTGCGCGAGCGCGTGCCGCACCGACTGCTGCCCCTCGTGGAGGCCGTGGGACGGACCGCCCGGAAATCCTGAGATGCTTGCGGTGGGGAAGCGCAGACACTGACAGATCCGGCAGGACGGGCACAGCGGATGATTTCTGTGATATTCGATCTCGACGGCACTCTCGTGGACAGCGAGCCGAACTACTACGCGTCGGGACGGCGCACCCTGGAGGCCCACGGGGTCTCCGGCTTCACCTGGGAGGACCACGCCGCCTTCATCGGCATCGGCACCCTGGAGACCCTGGAGGTCCTCCGCGAGCGCTACGGCATCGACGCCCCCGTGGAGCGGCTGCTGGAGCAGCAGAACGACGCCTACCTGGAACTGGCCCGGACCCGCACCGAGGTCTACCCCGAGATGCGGGCCCTGGTGGAGCGGCTGCGGGCCGAGGGCGTGCCCATGGCCGTGGCCTCCGGCTCCTCCCTGGCCGCCATCGAGGCGGTGCTCGCCGGCACCGGGCTGGACGCCCTGATCCCCACCGTGGTCTCCGCCGAGGAGGTCCCGCGCGGCAAGCCGGCCCCCGACGTCTTCCTGGAGGCGGCCCGCCAGCTCGGCGTCGAGCCGGCCGACTGCGTGGTCTTCGAGGACGCCGCCCCCGGCGTGCTGGCCGCCGAGGCGGCGGGCATGGCCTGCGTGGCCGTCCCGCACTCCCCCGAGGCCGCCGCCGACCCGGCCTTCGCCCGGGCCTCGCTGCTGTACCCCGAGGGGCAGGCCGGCTTCACCGCGGCGGCGGCCTACGCCTGGCTGGGCTCCCGGGTGCCGGCCCCCGGCAGCGGCAGGTAGACCAGCGCGGGCGTGCCCGTCTCCGGGTGCACCCCCACCCGGGCCCGGACCCCGTACACCTCCTCGACCAGTTCCTCGGTGAGCACCTCCGCAGGGGTGCCGCCCGCCACGATCCGCCCCGCCGCGAGCACGTACAGCCGGTCGCAGTGGGCCGCCGCCAGGTTCAGGTCGTGCAGCACCAGCAGTCCGGTCGCGGGGAGCCCCCGGACCAGCCCGAGGACCTCCAGCTGGTGTCGGACGTCGAGGTGGTTCGTGGGCTCGTCCAGGGCCAGCAGCCCCGGCTCCTGGACGAGCGCCCGCGCCACCAGGGCCCGCTGGCGCTCCCCGCCGGACAGCTCGTCGAAGCGCCGGTCGGCCAGTTCCCCGACCCCGGTCCGGGCCAGGGCCTCGACCACCAGCGCGCGGTCCGCGGGGCCGTCCTGCTCCCAGAAGCGCTTGTGCGGGCTGCGCCCCATGGCGACCACCTCGCGCACGGTCAGCCCCAGGGTGCCCTGGGCGTCCTGGGGCACCGCCGCCACCCGGCGGGCCCGCTCCCGGACCCCGAGCCCCGCGGCCTCCGCCCCGTCGAGCAGGATCCGGCCGCCCGTGGGGGCCAGGGCCCCGTAGACGCAGCGCAGCAGGGTGGTCTTGCCGCTGCCGTTCGGGCCGACCAGGCCCACCGTCTCCCCGGCGGCGGCCTCCAGGGACACCCCGTGCAGGAGGGTGTGCCCCCCGGTCTCGTACCGCAGGTCGCGCACGGCCAGGGTCACCGCCCCACCCGGGCGGGCGCCCGCTTCCGTCCCCTTCGTCATCCGGTGATCCCCTCGGTACGGGTGGACCGCCGCAGCATCCACAGGAAGAACGGGCCGCCCACCAGGGCGGTGACCACCCCGGCCGGCAGCTCCTCGGGGGCCGCAGCCATACGGGCCACCAGATCGGCCAGGGTCAGGAACAGCGCCCCGCCCAGCGCGGCCACCGGCAGCAGCGCCCGGTGCCCGGCGCCGACGGCCATCCGCGCGGCGTGCGGGACCATCAGCCCGACGAAGCCGATCGACCCGCTGTAGGCGACGAGCACGCCGACCACGAGCGAGGTCACCACGAACACCAGGGCCCGGAAGCGGCCGGTGTCCAGGCCCAGGGTGCGGGCGCCTTCCTCACCGGCGAGGAGCAGGTCCAGGGGCCGGGCCAGCGCGAGCAGGAGGGCGGTGCCGGCCAGCAGGGCGGCGGTCGGCAGGGCCAGCTCCTCCCAGCGCGCCCCGCCCAGCCCGCCCAGGGTCCAGAACATGATCGAGCGCATGGCCTCGGGCTCCGCGGAGACCACGAGGACCAGGCTGGTCACCGCGGACAGGATGTACTGCACGGAGACGCCGGCCAGGATGAGCCGGCCCGTGGTCATCCCGCCGCCCCGGCGGGCCAGGGCGTACACCAGGACCAGGGCGGCCGTGGAGCCCACGAACGCGGCCGCGGGCAGGACCAGGCTGGTGGCCAGGCCCGCCCCGAGACCGAGGACGATCACGGCCACGGCTCCCGCCGAGGCCCCCGAGGAGGCCCCGAGCAGGAACGGGTCGGCGAGCTGGTTGCGGACCAGGGCCTGGAGGACCGCCCCGGTGACCGCCAGCCCCGCGCCGACCACGGCGCCGAGCAGCACCCGGGGCAGCCGCACGTCCCAGACGATCGCGGCGAAGGCCCCGGTCCGCTCCCCCGAGGTGAGGATCCGCAGCACCTCGCCGGAGGGGATCCGGACCGGCCCGAGGGCCAGTCCGGCCACGGCGGAGGCGAGCAGCGCGGTGGTGAGCAGGAGCAGGGTCAGCGGGAGCCGGGGCAGGCGCCGCGTCACCGGGCGTCGGGGTGCAGCTGACCGGCCAGGCTCTCCACCGCGTCGGCCACGCGGACGCCGACGACGGCGGAGGACAGCGGCAGCACCACGAAGCGCTTGTTGCGGATCGCGGGGACGTCCTTGAGGGCCGGGTCCTTGAGGAGGCGGGCCTTCTTGGCGGCCACGGTGGTGCCGCCGTAGTCGTAGATGAGGACCACCTCGGGCTTGCGGGCGATCACCTGCTCCCAGGCGACGTCCCCGAAGGTGTCGTCGAGGTCGGCGAAGACGTTCCGGCCGCCCGCCAGGGAGACGATCTCGTTGCCGATGCCGCCGCCCCCGGAGGTGAACGCGGAGCCCTCACCGGAGTCGTAGACGAAGACGGCGGGGCGCGGGGCCTGCTTCAGGCGGGTCTGGACGGCGGCTATCCGGGAGCGTTCGCGGCCGATCAGCGCGGCTCCCTTGTCGGGCACGCCGAAGGTGCGGGCCACCTCGGTGATCTCCTGCTCCAGCTGGGGCAGTCCGACCTTGCCCTTGGTGCAGTACTCCACGCTGAGGCGGGTGTTGACGCCGATGCGCTGGAGTCCGGGGCGGTCGCGGCCGGCGGCCTTGTCGAAGGCGCTGGAGTAGCCGCCGTAGACGAAGTCCGGGTCGGCGCCGAGCAGGATCTCCTTGGAGGGGTACTCCTTGGCCAGCACCTTCGTGCCCTCGTAGGCGGCCCGGTACTCGGGCTTGATCGCGTCGTCGAGGTAGGCGGTGCCCGCGATCCGGTCCTGAAGACCGAGGGCCAGGAGGATCTCGGTGGCGTGCTGGTTCATGGTGACGGCGCGGGCCGGCGGGGCCTTGAAGGTGGTGCTCACCCCGCAGTTGTCCACGGTGTACGGGAATCCGGCCGCGGCGGCGGGGGCGCCGGACGCGGGTCCGGCGGCTTCCTTCGGGTCCGCCCCGCCGCAGGCGGCGAGGGGGGTGAGGAGGGCGGCGCACACCAGTGCGCGCAGGGTTGCGCGGGATCGCGACATGACGGCCTCTCCGGGGGATCCGCGTCCCCTGGTCGGTGTTCGTGCGGAAAGGGCGGCGCGTCAGTGTCTGACTCCCGGCGGGCGCGGTGGGGCCGCGTGCCGCCGGTCACAGTGGCGGGACCGTGCCGGGTTCACACCGGCTTCCTGACCTGCGCCGCCTTGGTTGGCGGGGTCAGTCTGCCAGACGGTCCGGCGGGGGTCCGGGGCGGTCCGGGAAGATCCCGCGACCCCCGCAGGTTGGTAGAACCGTGAACGAATTCCTGGGAGTGCGGGCACCGGACGGGACCGTCCGGGCGGTGGACGTGGTCGTGATCGGCGCCGGCCAGGCGGGGCTGTCCGCCGCCTACCACTTGCGGCGGACGGGCTTCGAACCGGGCCGGGACTTCGTGGTGTTGGACCACGCCCCGGCGCCCGGCGGCGCGTGGCAGTTCCGTTGGCCTTCGTTGACCTACGGCAAGGTGCACGGGATGCACGCGCTGCCGGGGATGGAGCTGACGGGCGCGGACCCGGACCGGCCCTCCAGCGAGGTGATCGGCGACTACTTCGCGGAGTACGAGCGGGCCTTCGGGCTGGGCGTGCTGCGGCCGGTGGACGTGCGGGCGGTCCGTGAGGGTGGGGACGGGCGGCTGCGGGTGGAGTCCTCGGCCGGGACCTGGGCGGCGCGGGCCGTGATCAACGCCACCGGGACCTGGGACCGCCCGTTCTGGCCCCGCTATCCGGGTCAGGAGACCTTCCGCGGCCGGCAGTTGCACACCGCGGACTATCCGGGCCCGGAGGGGTTCGCCGGGGCGCGGGTGCTCGTGGTGGGCGGGGGGAGTTCGGCGGTGCAGCACCTTCTGGAGGTGGCCGACGTCGCCGCGTCCACGGTGTGGGTGACGCGGACGCCCCCGGTGTTCCACGAGGGTCCCTTCGGGGAGGCCGAAGGGCGGGCCGCGGTGGCCATGGTCGAGGAGCGGGTGCGGCGGGGCCTGCCGCCGCGCAGCGTGGTCTCGGTGACGGGACTGCTGGTGGACGGGGCGGTGCGCCGGGGCCTGGAGAGCGGCGTACTGGACCGGCGCCCGCCCTTCGAGCGGATCACTCCCACCGGGGTGGTGTGGCCGGACGGCACCCGGGCGGAGGTCGACGTGATCCTGTGGGCCACCGGGTTCCGGGCGGCCGTGGACCACCTGGCCCCCCTGCGGCTGCGGGAGCCGGGCGGGGGGATCCGGGTGGAGGGCACGCGTGCGGTGCGGGAGGAGCGGCTGCACCTGGTGGGGTACGGGCCTTCGGCGAGCACCGTCGGCGCCAACCGGGCCGGGCGGGCCGCGGTGCGGGAGATCGGGCGGCTGCTGGGCCGCGAGCGGACGGCCCTCGCCGCCTGACCGGGCCGTGCCCGGCGCCCGGTCAGGTCAGGTCAGGTCAGGTCAGGTCTTGCGTGCCGCGGCCCGCAGGCGGTTGAACTCGGCCACGTGCTTGAGGTGTTCCCGGTAGGTGGCGGAGAAACGGGTGTCGCCGGGTTTGACGGTGACGAAGAAGAGCCAGTTGCCGGGGGTGGGGGCCACCGAGGCCCGGAGGGCGTCCATGCCGGGGCTGTCGATGGGGGTGGGCGGGAGGCCCTGCCGGGAGTAGGTGTTGAAGGGGTGGTCGATGCGGGTGTCGGCCAGGCTGGTGTCCACGGTGCGCTTGCCGAGGGCGTAGTGGAGGGTCGAGTCCATCTGGAGGGGCATGGACTTGGCGAGCCGGTTGTGGATGACCCGGGCCACCTTCCCCATGTCGGCGGGGGTGTCGGCCTCCGCCTGCACGATGCTGGCGAGGGTCGCGGTCTGGTAGGGGGTCATGCCGAGGGACGCGGCCGCGTCGGAGAGCGGGCGGGCGGCGAGCCGGCGGTGCGTGGTGTCCACCATGTAGGCGAGGAGGCCGTCGGCCGTGCTGCGGGAGGTCACCGGGTAGGTGGCCGGGAAGAGGTAGCCCTCCGGGTTGCCCTTGGCTTCGGCGGGCAGGGCCAGGCCGGCCTTGGAGGCGGCGGTGCGGGCCGTGCCGGGGGCCAGCTTCAGCTCCCGGTCGAGTGCTTCGTAGACCTGGCCGGCCCGCCAGCCCTCGGGGATGAGCAGGCGGCGGGGCTGTTCGGGGGTCTCGTCCCGGAGGAGGCCCGGCAGGAGCAGGGCCGTCACGGTCAGGGCGAGGACGGCTCCGAGGAAGGCGGCCAGGCGGCCGCGGCGGGTGAGCCGGACGCGGCGGCGCGGGGATCGGTACTCACGACGCATACCGGCACGCTAACCGGACTGATCGCTCTCTTCGGTCACCACCACAGTTTTCCGGTCATACGATCACACGGATGCCGGGCGCGGAGGTGGTACTCAGGTGGCGGCGGGTGCGGTGGCGGGGACCATCCGGGCGTCCCGTCGGACGAGGGCCGCGTACCGACCGTCCGCGTCGAGGAGCTCTTGGTGCGTGCCGCGTTCGGCGATGCGACCGGCGTCGAGGACGACGATCTGGTCGGCCTCGCGGACCGTGGAGAGGCGGTGCGCGATGGTGATGGTGGTCCGGCCCCGGGAAAGGGCGTCGATGGCCTGCTGTACGGCCTGCTCGGTGCGGGTGTCCAGGGCGCTGGTGGCCTCGTCCAGGATGAGCACGGGGGGATCGCGCAGGATGGTCCGGGCGATGGCCAGGCGCTGCTTCTCGCCTCCGGAGAAGCGGTAGCCGCGCTCTCCGACCAGGGTGTCGTAGCCCTGCGGGAGGGCCGCGATGTGCTCGTGGATCTGGGCGGCGCGGGCGGCCTCGGCTATCTCCTCGTCGGTCGCGTCGGGCTTGGCGAAGCGCAGGTTGTCGGACACGGAGGCGTGGAAGAGGTAGGTCTCCTGGGAGACCACGCCCACGGACCGGGCCAGGGAGGCGAAGTCGAGGTCCCGTACGTCCACGCCGTCCAGGGTGACCCGGCCGCCGGTGACGTCGTACAGCCGCGGGACCAGGTAGCTGAGGGTGGACTTGCCGGAGCCGGTGGCGCCCACCACGGCCAGCGAGGTGCCCGCGGGGACGGCGATGTCGATGCCGTCCAGGGTGGGGCGGGGCTGACCGGGCTCGTAGCCGAAGTCGACGTTCTCGAAGCGCACCTCGCCCTTGGCCCGCTCCAGCCGCACCGGGTCGGGGCGCTCGGTGATCTCCACGGGCAGGTCGAGGTATTCGAAGACCCGGGCGAAGAGGGCGAGGGAGCTCTGGATCTGCACGCCGGTGGAGAGCAGGCTCACCGCGGGCCGGAACAGCCCCTGCTGGAGGGTGACGAAGGCGACGAGGGTGCCCACCGAGAGGGCCGGGGCCCCGGACTGGAGGGCGATGCCCGCGGCCCAGTAGATCAGTGCGGGCATGGCCGCCATCACGATGCCGATGGTGGACATCCGCCACCGCCCGGCCATGCTGGAGCGGACCTCCAGGTCGACCAGCTTCTCGGACTCCTCGGAGAAGGAGCGGGTGAGGGAGTCGGCGCGGCCCATGGTGCGGCCGAGCAGGATGCCGCTGACGGAGAGCGATTCGGTGACGGTGGCCGCCATGGCCGCCATCTGCTTCTGGCGCTGCGTGGTGATCTTCTTGCGCTCGTCGCCGACCCGCCTGCTGATCCACACGAACACGGGCAGCAGGAGCAGGGAGACCGCGGTGAGCCGCCAGTCGAGGGCGAGCATGGCGATGACGGTGGCCACCACGGCGGTGAAGTTGGAGACCAGGGAGGTGGCGGTGGAGGTCACGGTGGCCTGCATGCCGCCTATGTCGTTGGCGATCCGCGACTGCACCTCCCCGGTGCGGGTACGCGTGAAGAAGGCCAGCGGCATCTGCTGGAGCCGGGCGTACACGGCGGTGCGCAGGTCGTGCATGACCCGCTGGCCGACCGTGGTCGAGATGAGCGTCTGCAGCACGCCGAAGACGCTCGTGACCACCGCCGTGAGGATCATCCCCAGGGCGAGCAGGCTCAGCAGCCCGGTGCGCCCTTCGGGGATGGCGGTGTCGAGGATCTCCTTCAACAGGAAGGGCGAGGCCACCCCGACGAGCGAGGAGGCTCCGACGAGCAGGCCGACGAGGGCCAAGCGGGCGCGGTAGGGGCGGAACAGCCGCGTGATGCGGCGGAGCTCGCGCGGCGGCGCTTCGGGGGCCGGGCGGCTCGGGTCGAGGGGAACGGACGACGGGGTCCAGACGGGGCCATCGGGGCGCATGCGCCTCCTCAGTGACGACGGTGTCGATGTATTGATGGTATTGAAGTCGCTGGTGTCGAAGGTGGCCGTGACGGCGCGCACCCGGACGCGACATCACTGAGCTTAGTTCATTGTTACCTATCTTCACAATGAACGGGGTCCTGATATCGTTCCCGCATGACCTCCGCTCCCGTCCCGGTCCCGCCCGGCCCCGCCGATCCGGACGGCGGACTGCTCGCCGAGCAGCTGCTGCGGGTCACCCGCCGCCTGCACCGCATCCAGAAGCGACAGCTGGAACCCCTCGGGATCACTCCCGCACAGTCCCGCCTGCTCCGCACGGTGGCGCACTGCCCGGAGCCCCCGCGGATGGCCGATCTGGCGGCCCGCCTGGAGGTGGTGCCCCGCGCGGTGACGAGCCTGGTCGACGGGCTGGAGGCGGCGGACTGCGTGCGGCGCGCCCCCGACGCGGCCAACCGCCGGGTGGTCCGGGTGGAGCTCACCGACACCGGCCGCGCCACGCTGAGGCAGCTGCGCAGCGCGCGCCGGGAGGCCGCAGAGGAGATCCTGGCACCGTTGACCGCCGACCAACGCGAACTGCTCGGCGGGCTGCTGACGGCTCTGGCCGAAGGGTCCGGGCCCCGCTGCTGAGAAGGTGAGGGCCGCCATGCCGCTGCTGGAGCCGAAGCCCGGAGCGCTGCGTCCGCGGTCCGTGGCGGGCCCTTCGCCCGACCGGGTGCCCGAGTGGCTGGCCGGCGGCACCCCCGAGGAGCTGCGCACCGAGCTGACCGCGCTGCTGGGGCCCGAGAAGGTCCTGTGGAAGGTCTCCGACCTGGTCCGGTACGCCTCGGACGCCTCCCCGTACCGCTTCGTGCCGCAGGTGGTGGTGGTCGCCGAGGACCTCGACGACGTCTCGGCGGTGCTCTCCTACGCCCAGGGCCGGCAGCGCGAGGTGGTCTTCCGGGCGGCCGGGACCTCCCTCAACGGACAGGCCCAGGGCGAGGACATCCTCGTGGACGTGCGGCGGCACTGGTCCGGCGTGGAGGTGGAGGACGGCGGGCTGCGGGCCCGGATCCGGCCCGGCACCACGGTCTTCCGCGCCAACACCGCCCTCGCCCCGCACGGCCGCGTCCTGGGCCCCGACCCGGCCAGCGCCGTGGCCTGCACCATCGGCGGGGTCGTCGCCAACAACGCCTCCGGCATGACCGCGGGCACCACCCGCAACTCCTACCGCACCGTCTCCTCGCTGACCTTCGTACTGCCGAGCGGCACCGTCGTGGACACCGCCGACCCGCTCGCCGACGAGGAACTGGCCCGGGCCGAACCGGCCCTGTGCGAGGGCCTGCTCGCGGTGAAGGCGGAGATCGAGGCGGACCCGGAGCTGACCGCCCGGATCCGGAGCAAGTACGAGATCAAGAACACCAACGGCTACCGCCTCGACGCCTATCTGGACGGGGTCACCCCGGTAGAGATCCTGCGCGGGCTGATGGTGGGCTCCGAGGGCACCCTCGGCTTCCTGTCCGAGGTCGTCTTCGACACGCTGCCCCTGGACCGGCTGGTCCGGACCGGCCTGCTGTTCTTCCCCTCCCTGCCCGCCGCCGCGGCGGCCGTCCCCCTCTTCAACGAGGCGGGGGCCCTGGCCGTCGAGCTGATGGACGGCAACACGCTGCGCGCCTCGGTGAGCGTGCCCGGCGTGCCCGCCGACTGGGCCGGACTGCCCCGCGACACCACCGCCCTGCTCGTGGAGTTCCGGGCCCCGGACGAGGCCGCCCTGCGCGCGTACGAACAACGGGCCGCCGAGGTCGTCGAGGGGCTGGAGCTCGTGGCGCCGGTACCCTCCGTCACCAACGCCTTCACCTCCGACCCGGCCGTGGTCGCCGGCTACTGGAAGACCCGCAAGGCGTTCGTGACGGCCGTGGGCGGGGCCCGGGAACCCGGAACCACCCTGATCACCGAGGACTTCGCGGTGCCCCCCGCCCGGCTCGCGGAAGCCTGCGGGGCCCTCCTGGAACTCCAGGCCCGGCACGGGTTCGACGCGGCCGTCGCGGGCCACGCCGCCCACGGCAACCTGCACTTCCTGCTGGCCTTCGACGCGGCCCGGCCCGCCGACGTGGCCCGGTACGACGCGTTCATGGCGGAGTTCTGCCGCCTGACCGTCGAGCGCTTCGACGGGTCCCTCAAGGCCGAGCACGCCACCGGCCGCAACATCGCCCCCTTCCTGGAGCTGGAGTGGGGGCCCCGGGCCACCGAACTGATGTGGCGCACCAAGGGCATCATCGACCCGCACGGGGTACTCGCCCCGCGGATCGTGCTGGACCGGGACCCGCGGGCGCACCTGCGCGGGCTGAAGACCATCCCCCGGGTGGAGGCCCTGGCCGACCCCTGCATCGAGTGCGGGTTCTGCGAGCCGACCTGCCCCAGCGAGGACCTGACGACCACCCCGCGGCAGCGGATCGTGCTCCGCCGGGAGATGCTCCGCCAGAACCCCGGCTCCCCCGTCCTGGACCGGCTGTTGGAGGCGTACGGGTACGACGCCGTCGACACCTGCGCCGGGGACTCCACCTGCAAGCTGGCCTGCCCCGTCGGCATCGACACCGGTGCCCTGATGAAGGAGTTCCGGCACCGCCGGCACAGCGACCGCGAGGAACGGACGGCCGCGCTGACGGCACGGCACTTCAAGGCGGTGGAGACCTCGGCCCGGCTGGCCGTGGCCGCCGCGGACACCCTGACGGCCCGGCTCGGCGACGCCCCGCTGAGCGCCGTGACGGCCGCCGCCCGCAAGCTCGTGCGGCCCGACCTGGTCCCCCAGTGGCTGCCCCAGATCCCGGGGGCCGCGTCCCGCGCACTGCCCCCCACCGAGCGGACCGGGGCGCACGCCGTGTACTACCCGGCCTGCGTGAACCGCATCTTCGGCGGTCCCGGTCCGGAAGCCGGCGGCGAGGAGGCGGGCCCCTCGCTCGCCGAGGCCGTGGTGGCCGTGTCGGCACGGGCCGGTCGCCCCGTGTGGATCCCGCCGGACCTCACCGGCACCTGCTGCTCCACCATCTGGCACTCCAAGGGGTACGAGGCCGGCACCCGCCTGATGGCCGACCGGATCGTGGAGGCCGCCTGGGGCTGGACCGCGGGCGGCCGGCTGCCGCTCGTCGTCGACGCCTCTTCCTGCACCCTGGGCATCGCCCACGAGGTGGTGCCCTACCTGTCGGCGGACAACCGCGCCCTGCACGCCGAACTGACCGTGGTGGACTCGGTGGTGTGGGCCGCCGAGGAACTGCTGCCCCGGCTGGAGGTGCGGCGGCGGGTGGGCTCCGCCGTCCTGCACCCCACCTGCTCCATGCGGCACCTCGGCGTGGAGGAACAGCTGCGGGAGGTGGCCGCGGCCTGCGCGGAAGAGGTCGTCGTGCCCCAGGAGGCGGGTTGCTGCGCCTTCGCCGGGGACCGGGGAATGCTGCATCCGGAGCTCACCGCCTCGGCCACGGCCCGGGAGGCGGCCGAGGTGCGGGCCCGCCCCTTCGACGCGCACCTGTCCGCGAACCGCATGTGCGAGGTCGGCATGGACCGTGCCACCGGACGCGGCTACCGCTCGGTGCTCCTCGAACTGGAACGCGCGACCCGCCCGTGAACGCGCGCCGCACGCACTCCCGCCGGGACCCGTACGGGGCCTGAGGGACAGCCGGGCAGGGAGCGGATGCGGGGGCCCCAACCAGGACATCACCGTGGAAATTCGATTGCACCGGGCGGATCCGGAAGGCGAACCTGACTCGGTTCGGACCCCTCATCGAGTCATGGGACGTCATGCAGATCAGCGATCTTCCGTATCCGGATCCCGGAGTGCCCGATGTGCGTTCGGGCCCCCGGTTCCTCTGGTGGCTGGGCCGCAACCAGCTGGGCGGTCAACTCAAGAGCCTGGCCTGGGGACTGCTGCACCACGCGGGTGTGGCCGGTCTGCCGCTGGCGGTGGGCCTGGGCGTGGAAGCGGTGGTGGACGGCGACGGCGGCCGGCTGGCCCGGGTCGGCGCCCTGGTGCTGCTGCTGGGCGTGGCGATCACCCTCGGTGACACCATGCTGCACCGAACCGCCGTCACCAACTGGATCACCGCGGCGGCCCGGGTCCAGCAGCTGCTGGCCGGGAAGACCGCCGAACTGGGCGCCGCGCTGACCCGGCGGGTGGCCGCGGGCGAGGTGGTGGCCGTCTCCACGGGCGACGTGGAGAAGATCGGCTGGTTCGTGGAGGCCGTGTCCCGGTTCCTGGCGGCCGCGGTGACCATCCTCGCCGTGTGCGCGGGCCTGCTCTTCTTCGCGCCCTCGCTGGGCGTGGTCGTGGCCGTCGGGGTGCCGGTGCTGGCGCTGGCGGTGCTGCCGCTGCTGCCCCGGGCCACCCGCCGGGCCGACGTGCAGCGGGAGAAGGCCGGCCGGGCCACCGAGCTGGCCTCGGACACCGTGGCGGGCCTGCGGGTGCTGCGCGGCATCGGCGGCGAGGAGCTGTTCCTGGGCCGCTACCGCGCGGCCTCCCAGGAGGTGCGGCAGGCGGCCGTGCACAGTGCCCGGATGTGGGCGCTGATCTCGGCCGTGCAGGTGCTGCTGCCCGCGCTGCTCATGCTGGCCGTGGTGGTGTACGGGGCGCGGTTGGCGCTGGACGGCCGGGTCTCGGTCGGGGAGCTGGTCACCGTGTTCAGCACGGTGGCGCTGCTCATGTACCCGCTCCAGCGGGTGGAGGAGATCGCGATGGCGTATTCCTTCTCGCGGCCGTCCGCGCAGCGGGCCGCCCGGGTGCTCGCGCTGACCCGCACCGAGGAGCCGGCGGCCGGAACCGGGGGCGGATCCGTGTCCGCGGAGCCGGCCGGGGCGGTGCCGGTGGTGCCCGCGGGCGGGGACCTGTACGACCCCGAGTCGGGTCTTTCGGCCCCCGCGGGCCGGTTCACGGCCGTGGTGTGCGGGGACCCGGACCTGGCCGGGCGGTTGGCCGACCGGCTGGGCGGTCATCCTCCGGAGGAGCCGGACGGCCCGTCGGCCCTGCTGGGCGGGGTCCCGCTGGGCGAGCTGCCGCTGGAGACGGCCCGGACCTGGGTGCTGGTGCAGGACAAGGACCCGGTGCTGCTGTCGGGCACCCTGCGCGAGCTGTTCGACGTGCCCGCCTCGGGTGCGGTACCGCCGGAGCGGGCCCTGGACGCGGCCCGGTGCGGGGACGTCCTGGACGCCCTCGCGCAGGCGGCGCCGGAGGGGGTCGAGGACGTGATGGACGCGCGGATCACCGAGCGGGGCCGGTCCCTGTCGGGCGGCCAGCGGCAGCGCCTGGCCCTGGCCCGCTCGCTGGTGACGGACCCGGAGGTGCTGGTGCTGGACGAGCCGACCTCCGCGGTGGACTCGCACACGGAGGCACGGATCGCGGAGGGCGTGGCGGCCCTGCGCAAGGGCCGCACCACCGTGGTGCTGTCCTCGTCGCCGCTGCTCCTGGACCGCGCGGACCGGGTGGTGCTGGTGCACGGGGGCCGGGCGGTCGCGGAGGGCACCCACCGGGAGCTGTTGGCCGGGGAGCCCCGCTACCGGGCGGTGGTGACCCGCGAGACCGACGAGGAGCAGCGGGTGGCCCGCACGGGCCCGCGGTCGGCGGCGGGCACCGCGGTGAAGGACCTTCAGGAACTCTCTGACATCGAGGAGTCGGCATGATCGGCGTGGCGCCGCCGCAGTACGACCCGGCGGCCCCCGAAACGGCGGCCACCCTGCCGGTGGGGGCACCGGCGACGGTACGGACGTACGTGCGCGGTCTGATGCGGCGGCACCGCAGGGCCTTCGTGCTCCTGGTGTCGGCGAACGCGGTGGCCGTGGTGGCCTCGATGGTGGGCCCGTACCTGCTGGGTCGGGTGGTGGACGACCTGGCGGCGGGGGTCCGGGAGCTGCACCTGGGTCGGGTGGCCCTGCTGTTCGCGGTGGCGGTCGTCGCGCAGGCGGTGTTCACGCGGATGACGCGGCTGCGCGGGGCGATGCTCGGCGAGGAGATGCTGGCCGACCTGCGCGAGGACTTCCTCGTCCGGTCGGTGGCGCTGCCCCCGGGGGTGCTGGAACGGGCCGGTACGGGTGACCTGCTGTCGCGGATCACCACCGACGTGGACCGGCTGGCCAACGCCATGCGGGAGGCCGTGCCGCAGCTGGCCATCGGCGTGGTCTGGGCCGGGCTGCTCTTCGGGGCGCTCGCGGTGACGGCCCCGCCGCTGGCTCTGGCCGCGCTGGTGGCGCTGCCGGTGCTGGTGTGGGGCTGCCGCTGGTACTTCCGGCGGGCCCCCTCGGCCTACCGGTCGGAGGCGGCGGGGTACGCGGCGGTCGCGGCGGCCCTGACCGAGACGGTGGACGCGGGCCGCACGGTGGAGGCGCACCGGCTGGGCCGCCGCCGGATCGCGCTGTCGGAGCGGCGGATCCGGGAGTGGACGGCCTGGGAGCGGTACACGCTGTTCCTGCGGTCGGTGCTGTTCCCCGTCATCAACGTCACCTACGTGACCATCCTCGGCGCGGTGCTGATGATCGGGGGGTACTGCGTGATCCGGGGCTGGATGACGGTGGGGCAGCTGACCACCGGGGCCCTGTTGGCGCAGATGATGGTGGACCCGATCGGGCTGATCCTGCGCTGGTACGACGAGCTCCAGATCGCTCAGGTGTCGATCGCTCGGCTGGTGGGCGTGCGGGACATCGAGCCGGACGCCGGTGACCCGGCGGTCGCCCCGGCGGGCCGTGAGGTCCGGGCCGAGGAGGTCCGCTTCGGGTACCGGGAGGGCGTGGACGTGCTGCACCGGGTCTCGATGGAGGTGCCGCCGGGGACCCGGATGGCCCTGGTGGGTCCGTCGGGCGCGGGGAAGTCCACGCTCGGCCGGCTGCTGGCGGGGATCTACGCCCCGCGGTCGGGCGAGATCACGCTGGGCGGGGCGCGGCTGTCGGAGATGCCGGCGGAGGGGGTCCGGGCGCACGTGGCGCTGGTGAACCAGGAGCACCACGTGTTCGTGGGCAGTCTGCGGGACAACCTGCGGCTGGCCCGGGCCGGTGCCGAGGACGCCGAGCTGTGGGCCTCGCTGGGCGCGGTGGACGCGGAGGGCTGGGCGCGGGCCCTGCCGGAGGGTCTGGACACCGAGGTGGGTTCGGGCGGTACGGCCCTGACCCCGGCGCAGGCGCAGCAGATCGCGCTGGCGCGGTTGGTGCTGGCGGATCCGCACACGCTGGTGCTGGACGAGGCAACCTCGCTGCTGGACCCGCGGGCGGCCCGGCACCTGGAGCGGTCGCTGGCGCGGGTGCTGGACGGGCGGACGGTGATCGCGATCGCCCACCGGCTGCACACGGCTCACGACGCCGACGTCATCGCGGTGGTGGAGGAGGGGCGGATCAGCGAGCTGGGCAGCCACGAGGAGCTGGTCGCCGCGGACGGCCCGTACGCGGCGCTGTGGCGGTCCTGGCACGGCTGATCCCCGCCCGCACCGGCCCCGCCCCCCCCGGTATCGGCCCCGCCCCCGTCCCTCTCGGGCGGGGACGGGGCCGGTGGCCGGGCCCGCTTTCGGGCGCTGAGCGCCGGACGCTAGGAGAGGTAGCCGAGGGCGGAGGCTCCGCCGACGCCGCCCAGGACCATGAACACCGGCATCAGCACCTTCAGCTCCACCCAGCTGCCCGCCCGGAACCGCATGGCCTTGGGCGGGCCGAGGGGGTACCAGCGCTTGCCCGCGATGGGGATCGGCCACAGGACCGGGCAGCCGGACACGGTCAGGGCGTCGCCGATGTCGTGGACGAGGGCGCCGAGCACGATGGGCAGGCCCAGCCACAGGTACTCCTGGCCGGGGGCGGTGAACAGCCAGTCGGCGCCGTTGCCCGGCTTGTCGAGGACCCCGGCGAGGATCCAGGCGCTGGTGGCGCCGAGCAGCCACACCAGGATGTCGCTGGACATCCGGGCGGCCTTCCACAGCAGGCCCTCCACGGCCAGCACCAGGTGCACGAAGAGCAGGGCGAGCACCCCCCAGCGGCCGGCCGTCACGGCCAGGGCCGAGGCCCCGGCTCCGATCAGGACGGCCCAGAGCCAGGTGTGGGTGAGGGTGCGGTGGCCGCCGGACCGGCGCGGGTCACGGGTGGTGCGGGTGGCCTTGTAGACGGCGTAGGAGACCTTGTCGACGACCTCGCAGAGCACCCGGGAGACGGGGCCGAAGGCGCGGGAGATCGTCGCCGACTTGTGGTCGAGGTCCGGAGCGAGCGCGGCGCCCGCGCAGATCAGTGCTCCGACGACGAGGACCGGCCAGGGCATCGGGCGGTCGGCGGCGGCCATGGCAGCGCCCACCCCCAGCCAGGCAGCCGCGCCGGACAGGGAGTGTGCCGGTCCCATCATGCTCGTTCCCGCCCCAGGTCTGTGGTGTCCGGGCCCCGTCGACGGATTCGGTCGGGCCCGTTCGACGGCACAGCGTACCGCCGGTGATCTTCGTACGACCCCGCCGGTTGCCTCTTCCGTACGGAAGCCAGGCAAGATGGGGGGCGTGACCCTCATTGATCAGCTGCCGCCGACCGCCGACCCCGACGCCCTCTTCGAGGCTTTCTCCTCGTGGGCCGAGGACCAGGGCATCTCCCTGTACCCGGCTCAGGAAGAGGCCCTGATCGAGGTGGTCTCCGGGGCCAACGTGATCCTGTCCACCCCCACGGGCTCCGGGAAGAGCCTGGTGGCGGCCGGGGCGCACTTCACGGCCCTCGCCCAGGACAAGGTCACCTTCTACACGGCGCCCATCAAGGCGCTGGTGTCGGAGAAGTTCTTCGACCTGTGCAAGCTCTTCGGAACCGAGAACGTCGGCATGCTCACCGGCGACGCCTCCGTGAACGCCGACGCGCCCATCATCTGCTGCACCGCCGAGGTGCTGGCCTCCATCGCCCTGCGCGACGGCCGGCACGCCGACATCGGCCAGGTCGTGATGGACGAGTTCCACTTCTACGCCGAGCCGGACCGGGGCTGGGCCTGGCAGATCCCGCTGCTGGAACTGCCACAGGCGCAGTTCGTCCTCATGTCGGCCACCCTCGGCGACGTGAAGCGCTTCGAGGAGGACCTGACCCGGCGGACCGGCCGTCCGACCTCGGTGGTGCGCTCCGCCACCCGGCCCGTGCCGCTGTCCTACGAGTACGTGACCACGCCGATCACGGACACCATCACGGAGCTCTTGGACACCCGTCAGGCGCCGGTGTACATCGTGCACTTCACCCAGGCGCAGGCGGTGGAGCGGGCGCAGTCCCTGATGAGCATCAACATGTGCTCGCGGGAGGAGAAGGACCGGATCAGCGAGCTGATCGGCAACTTCCGCTTCACCACCAAGTTCGGCCGGAACCTGTCCCGGTACGTGAAGCACGGCATCGGCGTGCACCACGCGGGCATGCTCCCGAAGTACCGGCGGCTGGTGGAGAAGCTGGCCCAGGCCGGTCTGCTGAAGGTCATCTGCGGCACGGACACCCTGGGCGTGGGCGTGAACGTGCCGATCCGGACGGTGCTCTTCACGGCGCTCACCAAGTACGACGGCAACCGCGTCCGGACCCTGCGGGCGCGGGAGTTCCACCAGATCGCGGGCCGGGCGGGCCGGGCCGGGTTCGACACGGCCGGGTTCGTGGTGGCGCAGGCCCCCGAGCACGTCATCGAGAACGAGAAGGCGCTGGCCAAGGCCGGGGACGACCCGAAGAAGCGCCGCAAGGTGGTCCGCAAGAAGGCCCCCGAGGGCTTCGTGGCCTGGAGCGACGCCACCTTCGAGAAGCTGATCGCCGCCGACCCCGAACCGCTGACCTCCCGCTTCAAGGTCACCAACATCATGCTCCTGTCGGTGATCGCGCGGCCCGGAAACGCCTTCGAGGCCATGCGCCGACTGTTGGAGGACAACCACGAGCCGCGCAAGAACCAGCTCCGGCACATCCGCCGCGCCATCGCGATCTACCGTTCGCTGCTGGACGGCGGGGTCGTGGAGCAGCTCGACGCCCCCGACGCCGAGGGCCGCACGATCCGGCTGACCGTGGACCTCCAGCAGGACTTCGCGCTGAACCAGCCGCTGTCCACCTTCGCCCTGGCCTCCTTCGAGCTGCTGGACCCGGAGTCGCCGTCCTACGCCCTGGACATGGTCTCCGTGGTGGAGTCCACCCTGGACGACCCGCGGCAGATCCTCGCGGCCCAGCAGAACAAGGCCCGCGGCGAGGCCGTCGGCGCGATGAAGGCCGACGGGATCGAGTACGAGGAGCGCATGGAGCGGCTCCAGGACGTCACCTACCCGAAGCCGCTGGAAGAGCTCCTGCTGCACGCCTACGACGTGTACCGCAAGAGCCACCCGTGGGTGGGCGACCACCCGGTCTCCCCGAAGTCGATCATCCGTGACATGTACGAGCGGGCCCTGACCTTCACGGAGTTCACCTCCCACTACGAACTGGCCCGTACCGAGGGCATCGTCCTGCGGTACCTGGCGAGCGCCTACAAGGCCCTGGACCACACCATCCCCGACGACCTGAAGTCGGAGGACCTGGAGGACCTGATCGCCTGGCTCGGCGAGATGGTCCGGCAGGTGGACTCCAGCCTGCTCGACGAGTGGGAGCAGCTGGCGAACCCCGAGGAGGAGACCGCCGAGCAGGCGGTGGAGAAGGCCGACCAGGTCAAGCCGGTCACGGCCAACGCCCGCGCCTTCCGGGTGCTGGTCCGCAACGCCATGTTCCGTCGGGTCGAGCTGGCGGCCCTGGACCACGTCGGGGAGCTGGGCGAGCTGGACGGGGAGTCCGGCTGGGACGCGGACCGGTGGGGCGAGGCCATGGACGCCTACTGGGACGAGTACGAGGACCTGGGCACCGGCCCCGACGCCCGCGGTCCCAAGCTGCTCATGATCGAGGAGGACGCCGAGCACGGGCTGTGGCGCGTCCGCCAGACCTTCGCCGACCCGAACGGCGACCATGACTGGGGCATCAGCGCCGAGGTCGACCTGGCCGCCTCCGACGAGGAGGGCCGCGCCGTGGTGCGGGTCACCTCGGTCGGACAGCTGTGAGAGCGGAGGAGACGGGATGACGACGAACCCGGCCGAGAGACTGGTCGACCTGCTCGACCTGGAGCAGATCGAGGTCAACATCTTCCGGGGCCGCAGTCCGCTGGAATCCCTCCAGCGGGTCTTCGGCGGGCAGGTCGCGGGCCAGGCCCTGGTGGCCGCGGGCCGCACCACGGAAGGGGACCGGCCGGTCCACTCCCTGCACGCGTACTTCCTGCGCCCGGGCATCCCGGGCGTGCCGATCGTGTACCAGGTGGAGCGGGTCCGCGACGGGCGGTCCTTCACCACCCGGCGGGTCACCGCGGTCCAGCAGGGCAAGACCATCTTCAACCTCACCGCCTCCTTCCATCAGCCGGAGGAGGGCAGCATCGAGCACCAGCTGCCTCCCCGGCAGGACTTCCCTCACCCGGAGGGCCTCCCGAAGGTCGCCGACGAGATCCGCGAGCACCTGGGCGCGCTGCCCGAGGCGCTGGAGCGGATGGCCCGCCGGCAGCCCTTCGACATCCGTTACGTGGACCGGCTCCGGTGGACCCCGGAGGAGCTGAAGGACGCCGATCCGCGGAGCGCGGTGTGGATGCGTGCCGTCGGCCCGCTGGGCGACGACCCGTTGGTGCACACCTGCGCGCTCACCTACGCCAGTGACATGACCCTCCTCGATGCCGTGCGCATCCCCGTGGAGCCGCTGTGGGGGGTGCGCGGTTTCGACATGGCCTCCCTGGACCACGCCATGTGGTTCCACCGGCCCTTCCGGGCCGACGAGTGGTTCCTGTACGACCAGGAGTCCCCGATCGCGCACGGCGGCCGGGGCCTGGCCCGCGGCCGCATCTACGACCTGGAGGGCCGCCTCTTGGTGTCCGTGGTCCAGGAGGGCCTGTTCCGCCCGTACGCCGCCGCCGAACCGACGAAGGGATGACCCGGCTCCGATGAGCTCCGCCCCGTTCCCCTGCCCCTGCGGGCTGCCCGCCCCCTACGAGGTCTGCTGCGGCCGTTTCCACTCCGGCGGGCAGCAGGCGCCGACCGCCGAGCTGCTGATGCGCTCCCGCTTCAGCGCCTTCGCCGTCGGGGACACCGCCTACCTGTTGCGCTCCTGGGCCGCCGGGACCCGGCCGCGCTCCCTGGACCTGGATCCGGAGCAGCGCTGGGTGAAGCTGGAGGTGTTGGGAACCGGGCGCGGCGGTCTCTTCGACACCGAGGGCTCGGTGGAGTTCCGGGCGCACTACCGCGAGGGCGGGCACGCCGGTTCACTCCACGAGGACAGCCGGTTCGTGCGGGAGGACGGGGCCTGGGTGTACGTGGGCCCGCTGTCCCCGGTCTCCTTCGACTGACCGGAGCGGTGCGGTCGGGGCCGTCCGGGCCTCGGCGAGGGCCAGTCCGAGGCCGGCCCGGTACCAGGCGATCTCGTCGGGCTCCGCGGCGCGCAGCAGCGGGTCGGCGGTGCGGGCGGCCTCGCCGGTGCGGGGGTGCCCGAACGGCGGGGCCGGGGCGAGGGCTTCGAGGAGCCTGCGCACGGCCGGGTCGGGTACGGCGGCGGCGAGCGCTGCCGGTCCGAGCAGCCAGGCGGGGACGGCGGCCCGCTCCCACGGATCGGTGCGCTGTCCCAGCAGCATGCCGGCGTGCCTGCCTCGCCAGTTCCTGGCCCGCAGGTCCGTGCCGGCGGCGATCCGGTCCCGGTCCCGCTCGGACGCCCGGCCGCTGAGCAGCACCGGGTGCCGCTCGGCAAGCGCCCGGACCTCCCGTTCCAGGTAACACCAGACCACGGCCCGGTAGCGGTTGACCCGGTACGCGACCGGGGTGAGGTACCCGCAGCGGGCGAGCCGGGCGAACCGGCCGGGGCTGATGCCGAGGAGCGCGGCGCCCGGGGCGGCGCCCACCGTGCGGACCCTGCCCCGCAGCGTCTCGGGGAATCCGGGTCGGGCCCTGATCCGGTCCAGCTCGGCCCGGGCGTAGTGGCGGACCCCGTCGGGCCCGCGGGCCGCGGTCCGCACCAGCCCCAGCTGCACGGCCGTCTCGAACTCGCCGCGGCGCAGCGCGAGCTCGGCGGCGGCCCGGGATCCGGTGCAGGTCCGCTCCGCGATCGCCGCGGGGACGGACCCGTACGCGGCGCCGGTGATGGGTGCGGGTGCGGGTGCGGCCGGAGCGGACCACGCCGCGCGCACGAGGGGGTGGACGGGGCGGAACGGGTACGCGGTCATGACGGACTCCACGGGTCGCACGGCCCCGGGCACGACGGCCCCGGACCCCGAGCCACGGTGACTCGGTGCGACAGAACGTAACCGAAAGCGACGACGGCCCGCCCGGCCTGTGGACAACTACCCGAAGTCGCCCCGTCCGCCGAGGCCGCCCTCCGTGGCGCGGGCCCGTTCCGCCACGCTCAGGTGCTCGCCGACGCGGTTCACCAACAGGGTCATCTCGTACCCGACCTGGCCGATGTCGGCCTCCGCGGCGCTGAGCACGCACAGGGAGCTGCCCTCGCCGGCGGCCATGACGAAGAGCATCCCCTCGTCGAACTCGATCATCGTCTGCCGGACCCGACCGGCCCCGAAGTGCATCCCCGAACCCCTGGCCAGGCTCTGGAGGCCCGCGGAGACCGCCGCGAGGTGTTCGGCGTCGGCCCGTTCGAGGCCGCCGCTGGAACCGGTCACCAGACCGTCGTTCGACAGCACCACCGCATGCCGCACCTGATGGACGCGCCTGGTCAAGTCGTCCAGCAGCCAGTCGAGTTGCCTGTCCAGCGCCATGAACGTAGCCTCCCCGTCCGCGCGGTCGCCCCCGCCCCCGCGTGCTCGTCCCGCAAGCCTTCCCCACCAGCGGCTTTCGGGCAAGGAGGATGTCCCCATGGCGAAGAGAATGACTCAAGAGGAATGGCGGGAGTTCGTCTCGCATTCCACCCGAACCGGGAAACTCTCCACGGTCCGTGCCGACGGGAGCCCGCACATCGCTCCCGTCTGGTTCGTTCTGGACGGGGACTCCTTTGTCTTCAACACCGGGAAGGACACTGTCAAGGGGCGGAATCTGGCCCGTGACGGCCGGGTGGCGCTGTGCGTGGACGACGACCGCCCGCCGTTCTCGTTCGTGGTCATCGAGGGCCGCGCCGAGATCGACGAGGATCCGGCGGAGCTGCTGCGCTGGGCCACCAGGATCGGCGGGCGCTACATGGGCGAGGAGAACGCGGAGGCGTTCGGGCGCCGCAACGCCGTCCCCGGCGAGCTGCTGGTACGGGTCCGGATCGAGAAGGTGATCGCCCACGCGGACATCGCGGACTGACCGCGGGGCCCGGTCGGGATCCGGGCCCGACCGCGGGCCGGGTCCGGCCGGGCCGCTCAGACCTGTTCGGCCCGCGGGGCCACCGCGTGCAGCAGTCGTGCGGCGTGCACCCGGCCCGCGTACTCCACGAGCCGGATCAGCACCTCCTTGCCGGAGTCCTTGTCGCGGGCGTCGCAGAGGACCACGGGGGTGCCCTGCTCCAGGTCCAGGGCCTTGGACACCTCGTGCGCCCCGAAGGTGCGGGCCCCCGTGAAGCAGTTGACCGCGACCACGAACGGGATCTCCCGGTGCTCGAAGTAGTCCACCGCGGGGAAGCAGTCCTCCAGGCGCCGGGTGTCGGCGAGCACCACCGCGCCCAGCGCGCCCTGGGAGAGCTCGTCCCACAGGAACCAGAAGCGGTCCTGCCCCGGGGTCCCGAAGAGGTAGAGGGAGAGTCCTTCCCTGATGGTGATGCGCCCGAAGTCCATGGCGACCGTGGTCGTGGTCTTCTGGTCCACTCCCCCGGTGTCGTCCACCGACTCCCCCGCCTCGCTGAGGAGTTCCTCGGTGCGCAGCGGGCGGATCTCGCTCACCGCGCCGACCAGGGTGGTCTTGCCCACCCCGAACCCCCCGGCCACCAGGATCTTCAGGGCGAGGGCCGCGAGCTCCTCGTCCTCCCCGGTGCGGTCCTGTTCCCTGTCCGTCACAACGCCCTCAATCCTTCGATGACTTCCCGCAGAATCCGTTCGTCCGGCAGTTGGGCGGGCGGCACCGGGCGGCTCACCCGGACGTGTCCACCCTCCAGCAGGTCCCCGAGGAGCACCCGGACCACTCCGATCGGCAGGTCGGCGTCCGCGGCGAGCTCGGCCACCGACTGGGTCTCGGCCCGGCACAGCGCCAGCAGGGCCCGGTGTTCCGGACCCATCAGGGACTCGCCGGCCGCCCCGGCCCCCGCCGGGTCCACCGCGACGAGGGCGATCAGGTCGAACCGGACCCCGCTCGGTCCGGGTCTGGTCCGGCCGCCCGTCATCGCGTAGGGCCGCACGAGGGGACCCGCTTCGGCGTCGTACCAGTGCGATGACGGGGTCGGGGCGGCGGCCCGGTCCGGGGCGGGCGCCGTGCCGGGTCGCGGGCCGTCCGCGAGGGGGCCGTGGCCGGTCATGGGCCGTCCCGTCCTCAGCCCGCGGCGGGGGGACGGCCGCCCGCGAACCGGGGCGGGGTGTAGAGGTGTTCGCCGACCCGTTTGACCAGGCGGGCCATCTCGTAGGCGATCAGTCCGATGTCGGCCGCCGCCGTGCTGAGCACCGCGAGGCAGGAGCCGTCCCCGGCGGCGGCGACGAAGAGGAAGCCCTCGTCCATCTCCACCATGGTCTGGCGGACGGAACCGGTCCGGAAGTGCCGTCCGGCCCCCTTGGCCAGGCTGTGGAACCCGGAGGCCACGGCGGCGAGGTGCTCGGCGTCCTCCCGGCTGAGGGCGCTGGAGGCACCCACGGCGAGGCCGTCGTTGGACAGGACCACGGTGTGCCGGACCTCGCGGACCCGGGCCACCATGTCGTCCAGGAGCCAGTCCAGTTCCCCGGAACGGCCGGCCGCGCCGAGCGGTCCCTGCTGCGCCCCTCCGGGTCCACCGGCGGTCCGCGGGTCTCCGGAACCGCTTCTCTGGTGTTCGATCACGAGTCTTCTCCTCGGGTGGTGGCGGTGGGGTGGGTGTCCTCGGCGGTGCCCCGCGCCCAGCCGTCGCGGTAGGCGGCCATCCGGTCCCGGGCGTCCTCGGGGCTGCGGTCGGCGGGGGTCCGGGGTGAGCGGGGGCCGGGTCCGTCCGGGCCGTGGTACTCGCGCAGTTGCGGCACGAGGCTGGCCTGCCGGACCCGCCGGGGCAGGGCGGTGACCCCGGCGGGCAGCGGCCCCATCGGGTCGGGCAGGCCCGGCCCGGCCCCACCGGGTCCGGACCGCTGCGGGCCGGCGGCGGGCGGCGGACCGGTGCGACCCGTGCGGGGACCCTGCGCGCCGCGGGGCCGGAGGGTGGCCACGGTGGCCGGACGCGATTCCCCGGCGACACCGGCGGCACCGGCGGCGGGGGAATCGGCCGCCCCGGTGGAACCCGCACGGTCGGTGGTGCCCTGTTCGTGGCCGGCGGGGCCCGCCGCGCGCGGGGAGCGGGCCGCGTCGCGGGCGGTGGATCCGCCCGCCGGTCCGGCGCCGGGCATCCGGTCGCCGTCCCGGTCCCGGCCCTCGGCGCGGTGCGGGACTCCGTCCCGGAGGGTTCCCACGGGCACCGGGCGATCGGGGCGCGGCCCGTGGTCCGGGCGCAGCGGGTCCGGGCGGGCGGACTCGGGGCCCGTCCCGGCGGGGTGTGCGGGGCCCGTGGGCCCGTGGGGGGCCGGGCCCGCCCCGCCGTGACCGCCGCCCCGGGTCCCGTGCCCTTCCCCGGCCGGGTACCGGTCGGCGGGCCGGACCGGGCGCCGGTCGGCGCCGGGGAACGGGGGACCGGGCACGTCGGCGTCCGCTCCACCGCCGCGGACCCCGGAGGCCACCGTCTGCGGCACCGGGCGAGCGGCGACCGGGTCGTCGACACCCCCGGACCGGCCGTCCCCGGAGCGCTCCTGCGCGTCCGCGCCCCGGTGGCTCCCGTCCCGCGGGTCACCGGCGGCCCCCGCCGTTGGGGTTGCGACCGGCAGGGCGCCTTGGAGGAGCGCGGCGGGCAGCAGGACCACGGCCGTGGTGCCCCCGTAGGGCGAGGTCCGGAGGTGGACCCGGATGCCGTGGCGGGCCGAGAGACGGCTGACCACGAACAGGCCGAGCCGGTCGCTGTCGAAGAGGTCGAGGCCCTCGGACTGTTCGATGCGCCGGTTCGCCTCGGCGAGGGTGTCGCGGCCCATGCCGAGTCCGCGGTCCTCCACCTCCAGGACGTAGCCGGTGCCCACCTGCTCGCCGCTGACCCGCACCTTGGTGTGCGGGGGCGAGAACTGGGCGGCGTTCTCGATGAGTTCGGCGAGGAGGTGGGTGAGGTCCGCCACGGCCCCGCCGATCACGGCGGCCTCCGGAAGGCGGTGCACCTCCACGCGCGGGTAGTCCTCGATCTCGGAGACCGCGGCGCGCACGACGTTGGTGAGCGGGACCGGGGTGCGCCAGGCCCGGCCCGGTGCGGCGCCGGAGAGGATGATCAGGCTCTCGGCGTGCCTCCGCATCCGGGTGGTGAGGTGGTCGAGGCGGAACAGGTCGCCGAGTTCGCCCGGGTCGTCGGCCCGCCGCTCCATGGAGTCGAGGAGGGTGAGCTGCCGGTGGACGAGGACCTGGCTGCGGCGGGCGAGGTTCACGAACACCCCGGAGATCCCGCCGGCCAGTTCGGCTCGTTCCACGGCGGCGTCGAGGGCGGCCCGGTGCACGGTGGCGAGGGCCTCGGCCACCTCCGCGATCTCGTCCTCGGGCCGGGGCCCGACGGGGGCCTCGGCGGCCACGTCGATCTCCTGTCCGGCGCGGAGCCGGTCCATGGCGTAGGGGAGTTTGCGGCGGGCGATGTCGAGGGCGTCGTTGCGGAGGGCGACCAGCTCCACGACGAGCCCGCGGCCGATCCGCACCGAGATGACCAGCGAGGCGGCGACGGCCAGCAGGCCCAGCAGGACGGCCCCGCCGGAGGCGCTCAGCACCCCGCTGACCAGCGGGTCGACGCGGTGGGCGGCGCCCTGGTGGGCGCCGGTCTCCACCGCGCGCATCGCGGCGGCGACCTCACCGACCGCGGCCTCCCAACCGGCGGGGACGGTCCGCCCCCGCGCGCGGTCCCCGTCCGTGCCGGCGTCGGTCCCGGTCCCCCGGTCGGAGGAGTCCGTGCCGGAGCCGGTGCCCGTCGTCGCTCCGTTCCCGGCCGCGGGGGCCGGTTCGGGGGCCCTTTCCGGGGCCGGCGCGAGCAGGGCGTCCTCGGCGGCGGTCAGGGCGGCGTAGCCACTGCTCCTGGCCGTGCGCTCCCACTGGGCGCGCTGGACGGCGGGGAGGTCCGGGGCGGCGGCCTCGGTGAGGGTGCGGCGGCTCTCGGCGGCGGCGGTGAAGCGGCGGACCGTTTCCGCGGGCAGGGTCCCCGGTCCGCCGGGAGCGTCGGCCGCGGCGTCGGCCCCCGCGAGGAGGGCCTCCTCCCGGGAGAGCTGTTCGGTGGCGCGGGCGAACTCCAGCAGCACGCGGGAGCCGGTGTCGCGGGCCGCGCCCGCGGCCGTTCCCGCGGTGCCGGCGCCGCCCTCCGCGAGGGTGCCCTGCACGGCGAAGGCGGTGCCGATGACCTCCGTGTAGGAGTCGAAGGCGGTGTCCGCGCCGGTCTCGCGGGCGGTGAGCGCCGCCCGGTCGGCGGCCAGGGCCTCGGCCGCCGCGACGAAGGCGCGCAGGCTCCGGGCGACGGCCGGGGGCTGGTCCCCGGAGTCGGCCACGGTGTGCCGGGGTCCCAGGCGCAGGGCGGCGACGGCGGTGTCGGTGCGACGGCCGCGTTCGGTCAGGGCGGCCGCCGGCACCGCGCCGGGCGCGGCCAGGTAGCGCACGGCGGCCCGGCGTTCGGCCTGGAGCTCGGTGACGGCCCGGCCGACGGGGATGCGGATCTGCTCGTCCACGCGCTGGAGGCGGCTGAGGCGGGAGACGTCCTGGGCGGTGCCCACGGCGGCCAGGGCCCACAGGGCGAGCAAGGAGACCACGGGGACCATCAGCAGCGAGATGATCTTCGCGCGGACCGTGGCGGGGCGGAGTCCGGGCCGCCGGGGGCCCTCCCCCGCGCGGTCCCCGGGGCGACCCGCGTAGCCGGCGTACTCGTCGGCGGGCGGTCCGGCGTGCGCGCGGCGACCGCGCGCCGGGGGCGCGGGCAGCCGGGACGCCGGGGCGTCCTGGGGGGTGCGGGGTGTGCGCATGGACTCCTCGTTCCGGGTGGCCGTACGGGTGGTGCGGGAGGGGTGGGTCGGGCAGGTGGGGCGATCGGGTCACCGGGGGGCGCGGCGGTGGCCGGGCTAGGCCGTGTCTTCCGGATCTTGCCTGGCCCGCGACGCCTGGCACCGCACCTCGCGGCACTGCGCGCGTTCCGCGCTTCGTCTCGGCTCCTCTTCGAGGACCTTGGAGGCCGAGCT